>JAYUEA010000429.1:0-3711 GCA_043739465.1 Propionibacteriaceae bacterium | reverse complement strand
TACTGATGTTCGTCGCGATGTACTTCGGGTTCACCTCGCTCACCGTCACTCAGCCCGGCGAGACGAAGGTTCTCCAGTTCCTCGGCGGCTACGTCGGTACCGTGCGCAAGCCCGGTCTCCAACTCACCGTTCCGTTCACGAGCAAGCGGCGGGTTTCGGTCAAGGTCAACAACTTCGAGACCCATGAGCTCAAGGTCAACGACTCCGACGGCAACCCGGTGAACATCGCCGCGATCATCGTCTGGCAGATCTCCGACACGGCCAAGGCGTCGTTCGCGGTGGAGAACTCGCAGCACTTCGTCGAGGTACAGGCGGAGTCCGCGCTGCGGCACGTGGCCTCGACGCATCCGTACGACAACGCTGACCCAGGTGAGGAGAGCCTCCGCGGCTCGACCGAGCTGGTCGCCCAGGAGCTGGCGGAGGAGGTCGCCGCACGCGTGGCCATCGCCGGCATCGAGATCGTGGAGGCGAGGATCTCGTCGCTCGCGTACGCACCCGAGATCGCCCATGCCATGCTCCAGCGGCAGCAGGCAGCCGCCGTCATCGCGGCCCGCAGCATGATCGTCGAAGGCGCCGTCGGCATGGTCGAGCAGGCACTGCGCCGGCTTGAGAGGGACTCCGTCGTGCAGATGGACGAGGACCGCAAGGCACAGATGGTCGCCAACCTGCTGCTCGTTCTCTGCGGCGATTCCCGAGCCACCCCGGTGATCAACACGAACGCGTCGTAGCGCTCAGTCCTCGTCGACGGAGACCGGGAGCGGGACATCGGTCACGTCGGCGGCGCGGCGCCTTCGGACGACCACGGAGGCCGCGACGGCGCCCGCGAGCGTCACGAGGCTGGCCAGGCCCAGCGCGTACCGGACACCCAGATGCTCCGCGATCACGCCGATGAGCATGGCGCCGACCGGAGCACCGCCCTGGTTGATCGCCATGTACAGCGCCATCACGCGCCCGCGCATCGACGGCTCGGTGGTCAGCTGCACGGTCGAGTTCGAGGTCGTCAGGGCCGTCATGCTCGACAGCCCGGCAGGGATCAGCACGAGGGCGAAGACCCAGTACGAGGGGGCCAGGGCCATCCCGAGCGTGCAGACGGCGACGCTCGCCATGGCGATGAGCAGCGTGCGGAACTTCGGGGTGGTCCGCCGCGCATTGAGCAGTGCGCCGGTCAGGGAGCCGATCGCGAGCATCGAGCCGAGCAGTCCGAACTCGGTCGCCCCCTTGCCGAAAACGGTCGTTGCCATGAGCGCGTTCGTCACCTGGAAGTTCATCGCGAACATCGTCAGGCAGAAGATCGTCGCCATGATCAGCTGCAGGTCGGGTCGCCCCTTGAGATAGACCAACGCCTCCTTGAGCGCGCCGCTGCCGCGCCGCGGAGGTGCCGGGTGCAGCTCGGAGGAGTTGAGGCTCAGGAGCGCGATCAGCACGGCCAGGAACGACGCGGTGTTGACGAGCATCCCGACGCCGACGCTCCACGTGGAGATGATGATTCCGCCCAGCGCGGGGCCGACCAGGCGCCCGATGTTGAACGAGGCCGAGTTGAGGCTGACAGCGTTCATCAGCAAGTTCGACGGCACGATCTCAGAGGCCAGCGTCATGCGAGCCGGGCCGTCGAAGGCCATCGCCATCCCTTGGATCGCGGCGAGCCCGTACACCTCGAGAAGCGTCACGTGCCCGGTCACCGTCAGCAGACCCAGCGCGAGCGACGTGACGAGCATCAGCGACTGGGTCACCAGCATGACGCGTCGCTTCGGGAAGCGGTCGGCCACCATCCCGGTCCACGGCGACAACAGGGGCACCCAGATGAACTGGATCGTCGTGATGAACCCGAGCGCGAGGGCGGAGTTGTGGGTGAGGATGACGAGTACGAGCCAGTCCTGGGCGATGCGCGAGACCCACGTGCCGATGTTCGACACCAGCGCTCCGCTGAAGTAGCGGCGGTAGTTGGGGACCCGGAGGGACGCGAACATTGATCCCTTAGCCTGCGCCACCGAAGTCATTGTTTCCGACCGTACACCCGGCTTCCAGGAATGCGGTTGCCGTGGCGTTCGCGGGCTGGCCGTGAAGGAGTCGTCGCACGTGGTGACGTCCTGCCAGCGATGAGAAGGGTGCCATGCATGTCCTCGGTGAACACCCGGTGACGCGACCCTGGGTGATGGACCCGCTCGCCGGGTAGCCGACGCCGACGTAGGCATCCCGACGTCACCCGCCCGCGCGCACAACCTTTGGAGCGTCCGCACAACCCTCCTGACACGTTTCTGCGACCAAAGGGTTGTGCGCGTGGCGTGGCCCGAGTTCGGGTCACGCGCCAGAGACCAGGAGCGCGGCGACAGCCTCGGCGTTGACGCGGCCCGCGCCGTGCGCGTACACGATCCGTTCCGCATGGGGCGCGGCTGACGCTAGACCGGTGTGGACCACCACTATGTCCGGTCGTGCCGTCAGAAGCTCGGCGAGCGCGGCGCCCTCGGTGGCATCGGCCAACGGCTCGCGAACCACCGCTACCACCGGCTCGGCCGCCGCGGCGGCCGACGGGACGTCGCGGACGACTCGGGCGAGCGCACCACGTGCGTCCAGGGCCACGGCGAGGGCCAGTGGCGCGCTACCAGCCGCGATCGAGACCCGGTGGCGCAGGTCGGCCACGACCACGGGCCCGGTGCAGCGGACAGACCCGCCTGTACGGACGGCGCGGGCCGCGGCTTCGGCGCCCACCGCGTCCAGGTCGGCCAGGATCTCGGCCAGTGTCGCCTCCGGTGCGGGCGTGCCGGTGAGCGTGAGGTTCCGCAGGTACGACCTCGTCAGCGCGTCCGCCGACAGCCGCCCGCTCGCGAGGCCGGCTTCGATGCCTGCCACGGCCGACTCGAAGTCGCGCTGCGGGTCGCGCCCGGTCGGGGCGTCCAGGCAGAGCAGGTCGGCGCCGGCCTCCAGCGCCCGTACAGCCGCCTCGCCCATCTCGTACATGTCCGCTACCGCCCGCATCCCCAGCGCGTCGGTGATGATCGGCCCGTCGATGCCGAGGGCCCGCGCCCGCCGCGTCGACCACGCCGACAGGGTGGCCGGATCGGGCCCGAGAGCAGGTACGACCACGTGAGCGGTCATGACCGAGTCGACCCCGCACGCGAACGGCGCCTCGTCACGTACCGCGAGCACTTCGAGCGACACGTCCAGCACCGGCAGCGTGAGGTGGCTGTCCACGCTCGTCGCACCGTGGCCTGGGAAGTGCTTGCCGCAGGACCGGACGCCCGCGGCGCGCAGCCCGCCCGCGAAGGCCGCGCCGTGCCGTGAGACCAGCGCCGGGTCGGCGCCGAACGACCGCACGCCGATCACCGGGTTGAGTGGTTCGCTGGCGACGTCGAGGCAGGGGGCGAGGTCGTACGTGATCCCCGCGTAGGCCAGCAGCTTCCCGAAGGCGGTCGCGCAGCGCTCCGTGAGGTCCACGTCATCGATGTCGCCGAGGGCCGCGTTGCCGGGGAGCGAGGAGCCGGTGCTGACCTGGAGGCGGGTGACATCGCCGCCCTCCTCGTCGCTCGCGACGACCAGGGGCGGACCGCCCGCGCCGCGTCGTACAGCCTGGAAGGTCTCGACGACAGCCCTGGTCGTCTCGATATCGGGCGTGTTCTCGCCGAACAGGATGATGCCCGCGAGGCCGTTGCGAAGCGGCTCGTCCAGCCACGCTGGCACGCGCGTCCCGGGGAACTGAGCGAGCAGGACACCGCA
>JAYUEA010000428.1:0-11151 GCA_043739465.1 Propionibacteriaceae bacterium | reverse complement strand
CGGCGATCACGTGGTACCGCAGCCGTGACCCGGCCACCGAGAACTGGACGCGCGTGTTCACCTCGGAGCCGACCTCGTACGAGACGAGCCCCGGGTGCTCCGTGAAGACTCCGTAGCCGCCGCTCGTGACGTAGAACGGGATGTTCTTGTACGCCTGCTCGCTGGAGGTGCCGCCGTCGAGGTTCCAGATGTCGACGGCCTGGCCGTTCTTCGTGAAGGCGCCGAAGCGCTCTCCGAGCCCGTACACCTGCTCCCCCGGCTGGAGAGACAGCTGCTCATGGATCCACTCGGCGCCCTCGGCGCCGAGGACGGCGGCGACCGACCTCGGAAGCGACGATGTCAGCACCCGACCGCCCTGGATGAACTCGGCCTTCCAGGGGCCGCGACGTGCGACGCGGACCTCGAGGTCGCCGGAGCGCAGGACCCCGTACTCCTCGGTCAGCGACACGTCTGCGCTCCCGTCGGTCGCGGCCGTGTCGAAGGACGGCGAGCGTTCCGCCCGGCCTGCGTGGTGGACGACGTCGACGCCGATGACGCCAGGTGCGGTCGCCGAGTACGTCACGGTGAGCAGCGGGCTGTTCAGCGTGTCCCCGCGGCCGGCGACGCGTGCCGTCGAGGCGTACACCACCAGCTCGCCACGGTCTGTGTCGATGCGGATGTCGTCCACCTCGACCGCGTACAGGAGCGTGTACTCGGGGCGGTGATGCCAGTAGCCGTCGGTGAACTTCATGCTGAGCCGTTCGTGGGGACGTGGACCTGAGAGGCCACCGTATCGAGGCAGCGACGACCTCACGGTGGCGCCCGGCCGCTGCGGTAGAGTTTGGCCGTAAGAGCCCGGGACGGATATGTCCTGGGCTGTCGTGTGGGGACGCAAGGTTGCGAAGCCTGCGCCGCCCGCCGTGAGAGAGGCAGGACCATGCCGGCGATCATCGTGATCGGCACCCAGTGGGGTGACGAGGGCAAGGGCAAGGCGACCGACCAGCTGGGAGACCGCGTCGACTATGTGGTTCGCTACTCCGGCGGCAACAACGCGGGTCACACCGTGGTAGTCGGTAGCGAGAAGTACGCGCTCCACCTCCTCCCGTCGGGCATCCTCAACAAGGCCTGCACCCCGGTGATCGGCAACGGTGTGGTGGTCGACCTGGACGTCATGTTCGCGGAGATCGACGCGCTGAACGCCCGCGGCGTCGACGCCGAGCGTGTACTGATCAGCGCGAACGCCCACATCATCACCGGCTACCACCAGGTCATCGACAAGGTGACCGAGCGTTTCCTCGGCAACCGCAAGATCGGCACGACCGGCCGCGGAGTGGGCCCTGCGTACGCCGACAAGGTCAACCGCATCGGCCTGCGGATCCAAGACCTGTTCGACCCCAAGATCCTCGCCCAGAAGGTCGAGGCGTCGCTGGAGCAGAAGAACCAGATGCTCGTGAAGATCTACAACCGGCCGACGATCGACCCGCAGCAGATCATCGACGGGCTGCTCGCGCACGCCGACCGCCTGCGCCCGATGGTGACCGACGTCTCGCTGCTGCTGAACCGTGCGCTGGACGCCGGCAAGGTCGTGCTGCTCGAGGGCGCGCAGGCCCACCACCTGGACGTGGACTTCGGCACCTATCCGTACGTGACCAGCTCCAACCCGATCGCCGCAGGAGCGTGTACGGGATCGGGCGTCGGCCCCACCCGTATCGACCGCGTGGTCGGCATCGCCAAGGCGTACACGACCCGCGTCGGCGAGGGCCCTTTCCCGGGCGAGCTGCTCGACGAGGTCGGCGAGTCTCTGCGCCAGGCCGGGGCCGAGTTTGGCACGACCACCGGGCGCCCGCGTCGCTGCGGCTGGTTCGACGCGCTCGTGGTCGAGCAAGCGGTCCGCGTGAACGCCGTCACCGACATCGTGCTGACAAAGCTCGACGTGCTGACGGGCTGGGACAAGCTCCCGGTCGCGGTCGCGTACGACGTCGAGGGTGTCCGCCACGACGTGATGCCCATGAACCAGTCGGACCTGCACCATGCGACGCCGATCTACGAGTACCTCGATGGCTGGACCGAGGACATCACCGCCTGCCGCCGCTTCGAGGACCTCCCCGCGACGACCCAGGTCTACGTCCGCCGCATCGAGTCCCTCATCGGCACCCGCATCTCCGGCATCGGCGTCGGCCCCGACCGCGAGCAGCAGATCCCGCTCCACGACCTGCTGTGAGGCCGGCTGCGTGACGACGACCGACCACGGCTCGAAACCCGAACCAGGCTTCGAGTCAGTGGCCCGTCACCTTGGCCGCCATCTTCTGGAGATGCTGGGCCACGTCGGCAGAGAGTCCGCCGTGGGCCGAGTTGCCGGGCCCCTTGTCAGAGCGGATAGCGATCCCTGTCGGGATCACAGGCCGCGTACCCGGGGACGCCTGGGTAGTGCAGGCTGATCTCCTTCGAGCGGAATTTCTCCACCCACCGCCTGATCTCAGCAGCGAACCAGCCGTCCTGGGTGATCGGGACGGTGATCGTGTTGTCGATGGTTTCGCCGGGGCCGTGGAACGTCAGCAGTATGTGACCGGGCACTCCCTTGCCCGTGGATGTGGAGACGACCTGCCCCTTCACGAACACGTCGTCACGGATCTCGAGGTCGTCGAACGTGGTGCCCCACGCGGAGCTCACGGTGAGCTGTGCGCCGCCGAGGAGCTGCGGGTGCTGCGGGGCCTCGGGTGGGATCCCGTACCCGGCCAGCGTCACGTTGGTCGGAGTGCGGACCATCTTCTCGGAGAGCCGGTCCCAGACCCCACCCATGCGTGGGTCGCCGAACATCGACTCGACCATGACCTCGACGTAGCGGGTCTCGCCGGGGTCGAGGGTGACCGCCTGGTGCTCCAGGTAGAGCCGGTAGTACTGCGAGAACGCACCGGTCATCTGCGGGATCACGTACATCAGGGCTCGCCCCGGCCACGGGTTGTACAGCGCCACCGTGCTGCGCACACGCCGTCCGGGGGACGACGACGCGGAGATGTAGCGCGTGTAGTTCGACTGGGCCACGTTGTTGCTGTCGCTCAGCTCGACGATGTTCGGGTTGACCGAGGCGTCGATGTACAGAGGCGTACGGGCGATGATGCAGCGATGACCCTGGTTCCCCGGCAGCCACTGGGTCGAGAACTCGACGGTGGCAGTCGATGACTCCGGCGGTACGTCGTGGGTGTCGGTGCCGAGTGAGGCCTCGGGAGCGTTGCTGACCGTGAAGTCCTTGACGAAGAAGTCGACCTGGACTCCTTGGCACGTGACCGGCCCGCGGTTGTGGTACTTGGCGACCACAGTGTTGACGTGGCCCTCCCAGGGCGTGTTGAACCACTGTCCGGGGTCGGCGATCGAGCGGGCGTTGCGGATCTCGATGTCGGGGCTCTGCCAGTTGTCGCCACCCGGCCACGGCCGGATGTACAGGTCGGGCCGGCCGTTCGTCCCGTACTGGATGGTCACGACCGCTTGGTTGCCCGTCGCGGAGACAACGGTCATCTTGAAGTCCGCGACCGCCATGCTCGAGGTGTCCTTCTCCTTATAGTCCTGCCCTGGAAGGAAGAACGACTGCTCGCCCTCGACGTCGGGTCGTAGGCGGATGATCTGCGGCCGGTTGATGGGGAATGAGAAGTTCTGCGAGATGACGTCGGTGCCGACGACGGCGCCGTTGCCTGTGGACGTGTCCGAGCCGAGCTGCTGGTCGCCGACCTGACCCGCTTCGGTACGGCGGTACTCGAAGTAGTAGTTCCAGCCGTCGGCGATGCGGATCTCCACGCCGGTGAACTCGCCGGACGGCGGAGCGCCGTCCTCGATCGCGTGGAGCGTGATGTTCTGCGACAACGGGATCGTCGAGTGGGAGAAGTCGAACGTCCGGATCCACTCCGGCCGTACCCAGCCAGTCTCCATGCGCTGCGCGATGGACATGTCGGGCAGCTGCTGCTCGGTGCTCATGAGGTCGAGGTTGGTGACGTCGCGGGCCTGGATGTCGGCCGAGTAGTTCCACGAGGCGACGTTCGTGTACAGGTCGGGGTAGCCGAGGTTGTGGCCCAGCTCGTGGCAGAGGGTCTCCGTACGGGTCCGGGTGTCCCGGGTCCCTTCCCAGTCGTCGGGCATGCCGAGGATGTTCATGTTCTGCGAGCCACCGGGGATCGTGAAGTTGCCGCCCCAGGCCTGCGGCCAGAAGAAGTTGTCCGTACCCGCGGTGCCGGCGGACCGTACGACCAGGATCACACTGCGCACCTGGCTGAAGTCGATCAGCGGGTTGTTCGAGGCGTCGACCTGCGCGGCCGCGTTCGAGATGACGGCCTGCGCGAAGGCGTTTCCGTTCTTGGGGGCGAACGAGTTGGACGGCCACGGCGTCGGCATCATCTGGAACTGGCCCGCCCAGTTGTCGCTGATCGAGGCGAGCGGCAGGGTCGTGCCCTGGAGCGCGAGCGTGAAGGTCCCGCGTGACACCTCCTCGTAGAAGAGGCGCGCGCTGTTCGTGGTGCCCACCGCGCTGTCGCGCCAGTTGTTCCGCACGGTCGTGACTCCGGCACCGGTCGGGTACCGCGCGTCGGAGACGTCGACCAGCAGGATCGCGATGCCGCGGCTGCCTGACTGAGGGATGACGTCGACGTTCTGCGGCGTGGCGCCTCCACCACCCCAGGTGTAGCCGGTGTGGAAGTTGCCGACGGGTCCGCTGAGCCAATGGGCGGGGCTCTCGGCGGGTATCGCCCACGTGTCGACCGTGGTGACGTCGAGCGTGCCGACCTTCGTCGCGGTGGCGCGATGGACGACGTCGATCGTATGCGGCCCCGGCTGGTACCCGACGAGCAGCATGACCTCGTTCGGCGCGGAGAGGTCGTCACGGGAGTACGAGAACTGGCCGCCGGCGTCGCCGTCGGTGATCGTGAAGTCGAGGTCGTCCAACGCGTAGCCGGTCGTGCCGAGATCGACGGCGATCCGCTGGTACGACCCGATGAAGGGCGTCGGGTCGGCGAAAGAGAGGACCACGGGGAACGGCGGGACGTACGGCAGGGTCGGGTCCCACCACGTGATGCCCGCAAGGTCGACGGTGATCAGCGACGTCGTGGCGAGCCGCCAGGTGGAGATGGGCGAGTCCGCCGGGCCGAGGTCGGCGACGTGCTTGACCACCTTGGTGGTCGTCGCCAGCGACTCGACTGTACCGACGAGGGCGTGACCGGGGGCCAGGAAGGTCTTCGTCGGGGTGAACGAGGTGAGGTGTTCGGGCGACGTGAGACCGGTCGCCTCTACCGTGAAGCTCGCGTCCCCCGGCGCGATCGACAACCACCGGCCGGTGATCGACTCGACGACGTGGATCCTCTTCCCGTCGTCGGAGTACGCCACGCCGCCGACGACGCCGAGCCCCGTACCGACGACGGTCTCGGTCCCCGTGTGCACATCAACGGTCACGAGCCGGCCCGGCGCCGCGTCCACGAACGCGAGTGTCGTCGAGGCGAGCGCGAGCTGGCCAGGGATGCCGGTGCCGGTGTGCACCTTGGTGAGCTTCGGCTTCTTGCGTACGGGCACGGCCAGGATCGTGTACGTGCCGGCGCCGGTGTCGAGGTCGGCGACGTACGCGGTCCGACCGGATGCGTCGAGAGCGACGCCGACGGGATGCGAGAAGCCCTTGGCGAGGACGCTGCTGGTACGAGTCGCGAGCGATACCACGAGCAACTCGGTTCCCGACGTCACCAGCAGCGACGTGGGCTTGGGCCGACGCGTGACAGGCTTCGTCGTCGAGTGCGCGACAGTCCGGGCAGCCACGCCCTGGATCGCGATGTTCAGTCGGTCGGTGACGGCGGCCATGGCGTGCTCCTTGGTGGATGTGACGAACATCCCTTAAGAGGCGTGCGGCGCGGTTCCTGATACCGACGGTGATTGTCGCTGCAGAATCTCAGCGTGTACAGGCGGGAGGCGTCCCGGCGCCCACCGCCCATCTCGCTCAGAGCGAAACCAGCCACGCAGACTACGAGGCCCGGTCCCCCGAAGGGGACCGGGCCTCGAAAGAAGTGCTGACAGACTCAGACGCCGAGCGTCTTGCCCGCCGAGCGCAGCTGCGTGGCGGCCTCGATGACACGGGCGGAGAGACCGGCCTCGGCCTCCTTGCCCCACGCGCGGGGGTCGTACAGCTTCTTGTTGCCGACGTCGCCGTCGATCTTGAGCACGCCGTCGTAGTTCTTGAGCATCCAGTGGGCCACCGGACGGGTGAACGCGTACTGCGTGTCCGTGTCGATGTTCATCTTGATGACGCCGAAGTCGACCGCGTCCGAGATCTCCTGGACGCTGGAGCCGGAGCCGCCGTGGAAGACGAGGGAGAAGGGCTTGTCACGACCGTACTTGGCGCCGACAGCGTCCTGGATCTCCTTGAGGACGGCGGGGCGCAGCTTCACGGCGCCAGGCTTGTACACGCCGTGCACGTTGCCGAAGGTGAGAGCCGTGATGTAGCGGCCGTTCTCGCCGAGGCCGAGGGCCTCGATCGTGGCCATGCCGTCCTCGATGGTCGAGTACAGCTTGTCGTTGATCTCGTTGGCAACACCGTCCTCCTCGCCACCGACGACCCCGACCTCGATCTCGAGGATCTGGTGGGCCTTGTTCGTCAGCGCCAGGAGCTCCTCGGCGATCGCGAGGTTCTCGCTGCGCGGAACCGCGGAGCCGTCCCACATGTGCGACTGGAAGAGCGGGTTCTGGCCGTTGTTCACGCGCTCGATGGAGATGTCGATGAGCGGCCGGACGTAGCCAGCCAGCTTCTCCTTCGGGCAGTGGTCGGTGTGGAGAGCGATGTTCACGGGGTAGCTCTTGGCCACGACGTGCGCGTACTCGGCGAGCGCCACGGCACCGGAGACCATGTTCTTGATGGTCGGGCCGGACGCGTACTCGGCGCCACCGGTTGAGACCTGGATGATGCCGTCGCTGCCCGCAGCGGCGAAGCCGGCGATAGCGGCGTTGAGGCTCTGGGAGCTCGTGATGTTGATCGCCGGGAAGGCGTACGAGTTCGCCTTTGCCGCGTCAAGCATCGCGGCGTAGACCTCAGGGGTTGCAATGGGCATGTCAGCTCCTGTGTTCGTTGGACGCGAGCCAGTCTTTCACGACCGTGTGCTGCGCGAGGTCGCTGGGGTGGATCTGGTGCGACGTGGACCGGTCAGTTGCCCAGCTTCGAGGTGTCGATCCACTGGCTGCCGCGCGAGTAGGCGCGGATGGCCGAGTCGAGGGTGCCGGGCATGGTGTCGAGGTAGGTGATCGGCACCGACGCCGAGGCCCCCGAGGTGTCGGTGAGCAGGAGCTGCGGCTGGCCGCCGAGAGTGCCACGTACGGTCGCGATGCGGGCCACCTCTGGCCAGGTGGCGACCTTGCCGGCAACTTCGATGCCGTGCGGGTCCACGCGGATCGCGTAGCCCTGCGTGGCGTTCACCTTCGCCAACGCGCGGCGGGCGAGCGCGTACAGGACGATCGCGATGACCAGCCAGATGCCCGAGAACGCCAGGCCGATGACGAACAGCAGGATCGTCTGCGTGGTGTCCAGCTGGCTGCGCTGCCAGAACCAGATGCCCACCAGCAGGACGACGCCGATGCCGAGCCAGATCAGACGCGACCGTACGAGCCCCTGGTAATGGGCGACCCGCTCCGCCGCGGGTAGCGGGTTGTAGCCGACCACCAGCTCCTGCGCCATGGGCGTCATCGTATCCAGACCAGGGGTGTACGGGTTCGCGTCCGGGCGGCCGCCCTTCGAGACGCCGGTCGACTCCGTCGGCGGGCTCCTCAGGGAACCGGCCTCGCATGGCCGCCGAGCGCGATTCGCCTCATCGGTTGCCGCAGGAGCACCGCGACCCTTCGTGACACTTGACCGGCTTCGCCGCTCAAGTCCTCAGGGTGAACTCCTTCGCCGTGCGTCTCGAAGGCGGCCTACTTCGTACGCGCTGCCGCCGCGAGCTCCTGGCTCCGGTCGCGAGCGGCTTCCAGTGCGGCGAGGAAGGCCGCCTTCACGCCGTGCTCGTCGAGGGTACGGAGCGCGGCCGCTGTGGTGCCGCCGGGCGAGGTGACGTTCTCGCGGAGCACCGTGGGGTGCGTGCCGGAGTCACGGAGGAGCTTCGCCGATCCGTACAAGGTCTGGGTCGCGAGCGTGGTCGCGATGTCGCGCGGCAGGCCGAGCAGCACACCGGCGTCGATCATGGCCTCGGCCACGTACATGACGTAGGCCGGCCCAGAGCCCGACACGGCGGTGACGGCATCCAGGTGCTTCTCTCCGACGACGACGACCCGGCCGACGGCGCCGAGCAGCTCGCTGGCCCGCTCGAGGTGCGACGCGACGGCGTGCGTACCGGCGGCCAGTGCTGACATCCCCTCGCCCACGGAGGAAGGCGTGTTCGGCATGACGCGGACCACCGGGGTGCCCGTCGGCAGGTGCGCCTCGAGGACGGCGATCTCGACACCAGCCGCCAACGAGATGACGAGCGCGCCGGGCTGCAGGGCGTCGGAGATCCCGTCCAGCAGATCCGCGACGTCGTACGGCTTCACGATGACGACCACGGTCTCGGCGCCCGTGACGGCCTCGATGTTGTCGGCGACGACCTTCACGCCGTACGCCTCGGCGATCTGCTGCTGCCGCTCGGGGCGCAGGTCGGTGCCCACGATGGCGTCAGGCGCGAGACCCCCCGCCAGCAGACCGGCGAGCAGGTTCTCGCCCATCATGCCGACGCCGAGCAGTGCGACGGTCATCGGCCGAGCCTGGCCGCGAGGACCTCGGCGATCTGGATCGCGTTGAGCGCGGCGCCCTTGCGGAGGTTGTCGTTCGAGACGAACATCACGAGGCCCTTGCCGTCGGGGACGGACTGGTCGACGCGGATACGGCCCACGAAGGACGGGTCCTTGCCGGCTGCGTACCGCGGGTTCGGAACCTCGGCCAGCTCGACGCCGGGCGCGCCGCGGAGGATCTCGGTGGCCCGGTCCGGCGTGATCGGCTCCGCGAACTCGGCGTGGATCACCAGCGAGTGGCCGGAGTAGACCGGGACTCGCACGCACGTACCTGCCACCGCGAGGCCCGGGATGTGAAGGATCTTGCGCGACTCGTGGCGGAGCTTCTGCTCCTCGTCGGTCTCGGCCCAGCCGTCGTCGACGATCTTGCCGGCGATGGGAATGACGTTGTAGGCGATGGGCGAGACGTAGGGGGCGGGGTCGCCGGCCGCCACCGAGTCGCCGTCGATCGCGAGCCCGGACGCGTCACCGGCGGCGGCGATCTGGTCGGTGAGGGCTGCGACGCCCTTGACGCCCGAGCCGGAGACGGCCTGGTAGGTGGCGACGACGAGCCTCGTCAATCTCGCCGCGTCGTGCAGCGGCTTGAGCACCGGCATCGCGGCCATCGTCGTGCAGTTCGGGTTGGCGATGATGCCCTTGAGCGGGTTCAGCGTGTCCTCTGGGTTGACCTCGGAGACGACCAGCGGCACCTCGGGGTCCTTGCGCCATGCGGACGAGTTGTCGACCACGATCGCGCCCGCCTCGGCGACCTTCGGTGCATAGATCGCGGACATCGTCGCGCCGGCGGAGAAGATCGCAATGTCGATGCCTGCGAAGTCGGCGGTCTCGGTGTCCTCGACGACGTACTGGATGCCGCCGCACGTCACCGTCTTGCCCGCCGAGCGCGCCGACGAGAAGACCCGCAGATCGTCGTACGGGAATTTACGTTCCGCGAGCAAGGTGAGCATGACCCGACCGACCTGACCAGTGGCCCCGAAGACTCCAACGCGCATGGCGCACAGCCTAACGGGGGCGACAGTGGGCCTTCGCGGCACTCCCGTGGCGTGGGAGGAATCTGCCACACGACAGCCGCAGAGCCTGAAAATGGCCCTTCGGAGGCGTCGCGTGGCAGATTCGTCCCGCTACGGGAGCCAGGACAGGTACGGCTTGGCGAGCGCGTAGCCCACGAACGACACGATGTCGAGGATCGTGTGCGCGACGACCAGCGGCATCACGCGGCCGAAGCGCTTGTACAGCCAGCCGAAGACCACGCCCATGACGAGGTTGCCGACGAAGCCGCCGAAGCCCTGGTAGAGGTGGTAGGAGCCGCGGATCACCGCCGACACGCCGATCCCCAGCCACGGGTTCCAGCGCAGGTCCTTGAACCGGGTCAGCAGGTAGCCGAGCATCGTGACCTCTTCCACGATGCCGTTCATCGCGGCGAGTCCGATCAGTACAGGGACGGTCCACCAGTTCTGGGCGAGGTTGGCCGGAGCGACCGTGGTGTTGAGACCGAGAGCGCGCGCGGCGAGGTAGAGGCCGAGCCCCGGGATGCCGATGCCCGCGGCGATGCCGAACCCCCACGCGAGATCCCGGCCGGGGCGCTGCAGGTCGAAGCCGATCAGCCGACGAGCGTGCTGGTGGGTGAGGTGCAGCAGGTACAGGACCAGCAGCACCTGTACGAGGGGGAACACGATGTACGTGACCTGGTACGTGAGGTCGAGCCAGGGCCGGTCGGGCACCGCCGACGTGTTGATCGTGGTCGTCTGCGCGCTCAGCGGCTGGTTGGGCCGTGTCAGCTTCTCGATGATCGACAGCAGCGAGTAGACCGCCGACCGC
The DNA here is from genome assembly GCA_043739465.1 of Propionibacteriaceae bacterium. Lineage (GTDB taxonomy): Bacteria > Actinomycetota > Actinomycetes > Propionibacteriales > Propionibacteriaceae > Fen-668. The sequence goes on along the minus strand of JAYUEA010000428.1, from coordinate 585 downwards.
CCCAGCCCGAGGAACAGGACGATGAGCACCTCGAGTCCGTACCTGGGCTTCGGCTCCACGCTGCGAGTCTGCCGCACCCGTCAAGCAGCTCGTCTGCCAGACGGCAGGCCACGCTCGGCTCAGCACGGATCCCTGAAGATGCCGTGACGCGATTCGTCACCGACTCGCCCGGAGTGGCGGCGGGCGATTCAGGGCGGTTTCGCCCGAGTTCGGGACGAATCGCGTCACATGACGTCGCCGAGACCCCAGACACGGCGAGACGGCCACGCGCCGCCCAGTCGCGAAACCCCTTGCTCTCAGAGTGATCCCGTGATGGGTTCGGAGTATGCAGAACGTGTTCACGGGTGAGGTGGCGGCGAACTACGACGCTGACTGTGCGGAGATCTCGACGCCGGAGACTCTGGCCCCGATGCTCGACGTGCTCGAGGAACTCGCAGCTGGCGGACCGGCGCTCGAGTTCGCCATCGGTACAGGGCGGGTGGGCCTGCTGCTGGCGGCTCGAGGGGTCCCTGTCACGGGGATCGAGATCAGCGAGGACATGGTCGCGGAGTTGCGCGACAAACCGGGCGCCGACGCCGTACCGGT
>JAYUEA010000427.1:0-3713 GCA_043739465.1 Propionibacteriaceae bacterium | reverse complement strand
GAAGGCGGGTACGGCAGTGCCGAACCCGGGCGCGGCCGTGGGGTCACCGACGGGATCCTCAGGGCGGGTCTTGCGCTGCCACCAGCCGGAGGGCTGCTGCGTCGGCTCGTTCTCGACGACGTCCTCCACATGGCCGAAGCGCGTCCAGAACTCGGGCTCGTCGTCGTTCGTGGTCGGGGACAGGGGCCCCGGCCGCCAGTCGTCGCTGGTCACGCGCCCTCCCTTCGGCCGCGCACACGCGCCACCCACCGGATGCGGAGTCCCCTTCCGTCGAGGTCTCCTGGCTTCACCGGGTCATCCTACGGGCGAGGGTCGCAGCAGCCGGGGACCTCGGGGGCGTTCGCGAGTGGCTGGGGCGGAGATGATCCTGAGATCGGTACCGCAGTAGCGACGAAAGCCGCGATCAGGGGGTTCGGACACTTCTGGGGTACCGATATCAGGATCCGCCGACGCGCCCCGACGGCGTTCTCGTGGCGTTCCGTAGACTTGCCGACCGTGCCGGACCTCACCTTGCCCCAGCAGCAGGCGCTCGCCGCGCTCGCGGCGCTGCCGGTCGTCGCGCGCCTCGGCGAGGTGTTCGCGGCGGCGGGATTCGGCCTGTACATCGTGGGCGGCCCTGTACGCGACGCGCTGCTCGGCTCCCCGTCGGAGGACCTCGACTTCACCACGGAGGCGCGGCCGGACGACATCGAGAAGCTGCTCCGGCGCCTCAACCCCGTCACGTGGGACATGGGGCGCGCGTTCGGCACCATCGGCACGATGCTGCGCGACGGCAAGAGGTCCTGGCAGATCGAGGTCACCACTCATCGCGCCGACGCGTACGAGCTCGGCACCCGCAAGCCGATCGTCGCGTTCGGCGACTCGATCGAGCCCGATCTCGTACGCCGCGACTTCACCGTCAACGCCATGGCCGTCTCGCTCGCGGACGGGGCGTTCGTGGATCCGTACGGCGGTCTCGAGGACCTGTACGACCACGTGCTGAGGACGCCCGCGGCGCCGGAGATCTCGTTCTCGGACGACCCGTTGCGGATGCTGCGTGCGGCCCGGTTCGCCGCGCGGCTGCACCTGCGGCCCCTGCCCGAGGTCGTACGGGCCATGACCGAGCTCGCGTCGCGGTTGGAGATCGTGTCGGCCGAGCGGATCCGCGACGAGCTGTCGAAGCTGCTGCTGTGCGACGAGCCGCGGATTGGCCTGGACCTGCTTGTCGGCACGGGATTGGCTGACGTCTTCCTGCCCGAGCTGCCGGCGCTGCGGCTGGAGCGCGACGAGCACCATCGCCACAAGGACGTGTACGAGCACTCGCTGACCGTCCTCGACCAGGCGATCGTGCTGGAGCGCGAGCGCAATCATCAGCCCGATCTGGTGAGCCGCCTCGCCGCGCTGCTGCACGACATCGGCAAGCCCAAGACCCGTCGTTTCGAGGCCGGCGGGAAGGTGTCGTTCCACCACCACGACATGGTGGGGGCGAGGCAGGTACGGGCTCGGCTGACGGCGCTGCGCTTCTCGAAGGATGTCGTCGAGTCGGTGTCCCTGCTGGTCGAGCTGCACCTGCGGTTCCACGGGTATGGGGACGGCGCGTGGACCGACTCGGCGGTACGACGGTACGTGCGCGACGCCGGTCCCGAGCTGGAGCGGCTGCACATCCTGACCAGGTCGGACTGCACCACGCGCAACCAGGCGAAGGCCGACCGGCTGCGCCGCGCGTACGAGGAGCTCGAGTGGCGCATCGACGAGCTTGCGCAGGCCGAGGAGCTCGACTCCATGCGCCCCGACCTCGACGGCACCGAGATCATGCGGATCCTCGAGGTGGGCCCCGGCCCGGTGGTCGGCGAGGCGTACAGGTTCCTCCTGGAGCGAAGACTCGACCGCGGCCCGGCCACCCCCGAGGTAGCCGAGCAGGAGCTCCGTACCTGGTGGGCCACCCAGTCCTGACCTCAGCGGTACGAGTTCTCCCGCGGAGGGGTACGAGATCTCCCGGCGAGCGGTACGAGATCTCCCGGCGAGCGGTACGGGATATCCCGGCGAGCGGTACGGGATATCCCGGCGAGCGGTACGAGCTCTCCCGGCGAGCGGTACGAGCTCTCCCCGCACAACCTTTCGTACGCCCGCACAACCCCTGTGACGCCATTTCGCGACGGAAGGGTTGTGCGCGCGGCCAGGTGGCGACGCAAGGGCTGTGCGCGTGCAGGGTGAGCGATGGGAAGCCGAGGATACAAGTTCTCCCGCTCCCGCCGAGGGATACAAGTTCTCCCCACGAGCGGTAGGAGATCTCCCGCCTGGGTGGATGAGATCTCCCGCCGATGGATGGGGTGCACTCACCTCGGAGGGAGTACCTGTCCTGCCCCTGGGGAGGTCCTGTGGTGCTCGTGGGGAGGTCTTGTGCTGCTCGGAGGAGTACCTGTGCTGCTTGTGGGGAGTACCTGTGCTGATCGTGGGGAGGTCTTGTGTCGGTCAGCCTCGTACAGACCTCGTGATTCCTACCGACGCGGCTACGACGCAGGCCATCGCCGCGAGGTCTACGAGGCTGAGGGTCTCTCGCAGGATGATGAACGCGGCCAGAGCTGCGAACGCCGGCTCCAGCGACATCAGGATCGAGAAGACCCGCGTAGGCAGGGTGCGCAGAGCTTGGAGCTCGAGGCTGTACGGGATCACGGAGCTCAGGATGCCGACCAGTACCCCGAGTCCCAGCACCGTCGGGTGCAGGTACGACGACCCGTTGGCGATCAGCGCCGGAGCGACGAACAGGAGGGCGCCGATGCCGTGCGCGACGGCAAGGCCGCTGATCCCGTTCCAGCGTCGGCCCAGGTGCGGCGAGACGACGATGTAGCCGGCCCAGCCCACCCCGGCGAGCAGCGCGAACCCCACGCCCGCCCAGCTCAAAGAGGTCGGGCTGAAGCCCAGGAGAACGACGCCGACGCCTGCCAACAGGGCCCAGGCCACCTCCCGTACGCCCCTGCTCGTCACCAGCGCGACCGCCAAAGGACCCAGGAACTCGAGCGTCACCGCTAGTCCCACCGGGATTCGGCTGAAGGACTGGTAGATGCACCAGTTCATCCCCGCCAATGCGAACGCGTAGACGACGACCAGCAGCCAGTCCTTCCTCGTACGACCGCGAAGCCGGGGCCGAGTGATGGCCAGGAGGACGACTGCGGCGCTGACCAGCCTCAACCAGACGACGCCGGTCGGGGTCAGGTCACCGAACAGGTGCTTGGCGATCGCCGCGCCGATCTGTACGGTCGCGATGCTGCCGAGCACGAGCCAGACCGCGCCGAGCCGGGTCCGCTGCGGCGCCGCCTCCCCCTCGTTCACGCGTTCACCCTAAGGCGCGGATCGTCGCCGCGGCCTCGCGCGCTGGTCCCTGGTCGCGGGCGGACCTCTACCCTGACGAGGTGCGGACATCCGACCTGGTCCCTGGCTGGCTCACGCGCTGGCGCGCTCTCGCGCTGGCCGTCGGCGTCCTTGGGCTCGTCGCCTGGGGCCTTGTCGCGGGCCCCGTTGTACCGGCCTGGGCCAACGACACCGGCGGGACCGACCACCACGACATCGAGCTGTACGCGGAGATCGCGCGTCGCGTCGCCGCCGGCGGCTAGTACTACCAGGTGGCCATCCCGCTGCAGCAGCAGTGGAACTTCCCGACGACGCCTGCCGCGACCGTCCGGGAGCCGCTCGAGGCCTGGACGATCGCACTGCTCGGACCGTCGCTCGGACCAACC
>JAYUEA010000426.1:0-3724 GCA_043739465.1 Propionibacteriaceae bacterium | reverse complement strand
TGCCGAGGAGTGACGACGCTGCTGGCTGCCGGGGTGGTGGGCGTCGTCGTCGTGCTTGTCCCCGTGTCGCGGCGGATGCCCTGGTGGGCGCGGCTGGGCCTCATCTCGTGGGCCTCGTGCTGATCGCACTGCCCGTGGTCCCTCTGTTCGACTTCACCACCGGTCACGCCACCCTCCAGTAATTCGTACACTCACGCACCCACTGACTGACGGCCCCTGCTCGCAGAGTGCGGGCTCGCGGGGACGCCGAGACTCGCGGAGACCCCGCCCCTCAGTTTCCTGCGACACGGTTGCGCTGCGAACTCGTGAGAGCGTCCGCCTGTGACGGCACCGTGGACACCAGTTCGCGGTGCAACTGGAGCGGCTCATGAGCAACCACGAGGGGTGCCGGTCGTTGAGGACCACGCCAGGAGCAGACCGGGCGCGAATGGTACGAGGAAGCCCTCCCGAGACTCCTGGAGAACGTGGAAGCCCCCATCGAGGCTCGGACGTGCTCGACCAACAGGCAACTGCTGCTCCTGTGACACGACACGCCGCAACCAGCGCACCACCAGCCCCCATTGCCTGTTCGTCGGACCACGGTGGCCCCTGCGGCCGGTGAATGGCTGCTGCCCTATCGGCGGGACCCGACCGCACGTACGATGCGGCCATGGCGGAGCCCAGGCGCGTCGCGATCGTCGGGGCGGGCCCGTCGGGCATCTTCGCCGCGCAGGCGCTCAGCCGACAGCAGGACATAGAGGTTGCGATCGACCTGTACGACAGGCTGCCCACGCCGTACGGGCTGCTGAGGTACGGGGTCGCGCCCGATCACACCTCGATCAAGGGCGTCGCCGAGACGCTGGCGCGCGTGTTCGAGTCGGCCGCTACGCGGTTCGTCGGGCTCGTCGAGTTCGGCACCGACATCAGTCGAGCCGACCTGCTGGGTGCGTACGACGCGGTGATCTATGCCGTCGGCGCTGCCGACGACGTCGGGATGGCGATCCCTGGTGAGCAGCTGCCGGGCAGTGAGTCGGCGCGGGCCTTCGTCGCCTGGTACTCCGGCCACCCGGACGCCTCGGCGCAGCGGCTGCGCGATGTACGGACGGCGGTGATGGTCGGCGTCGGGAACGTGGCCGTCGACGTGGCGCGCATCCTGAGCCGCAGCGCCGACGAGCTGGATGCCACGGACATGCCGGGGGCCGTGCTCGACGAGCTGCGAGGGCACCGCATCGCGGACGTCTGGGTCGTCGGGCGGCGTGGCCCGGAGAACGCGTCGTTCACCACCCATGAGCTGCGCGAGCTGCTCGCCATCGAGCACGTACAGCCCATCGTGTACGAGCCGGCGCTGGACGGGGTCGACGAGGACGCGCTGGATCGTCGCCAGCGGGCCAACCTCGAGGCGCTGCGGGACGCGGCCGGCCGGGTGGTCGAGGGTGCGACGCGTCGGCTGCACCTGTTGTTCTGGGCGAGACCTGTACGGATCGAAGGCACCGACCGGGTCGAGGCCATCGTGGTGGAGGGGACGAGGCTGGACGAGGACGGACGCGTGGTGGGCACCGGCGTCGAGAGGCGGATCGAGAGCGAGCTCGTGCTGCGGGCGATCGGCTACCAGGCGCGGGCGCTCGCCGGCGTGCCCTTCGACACGGTGCGCCACGTCATCCCGCACGTGCTCGGGCGCGCCACCGACGGCGATGGCGTCGTGCAGCCGAGGGAGTACGTGGTCGGCTGGATCAAGCGCGGCCCGACGGGCGTGATCGGTACGAACAAGTCCGACGCGGCCGAGACAGTGGCGGGACTGCTCAAGGATCTCGCGGCCCCGCCCGTACCGCTGGAGCCTGTGCCGGCCCTCTGGCACAGGCTGGGGCTGCGGCCGACGTCGTACGAGGACTGGGCACGCATCGACGCCGCCGAGAGCGCACTCGGGGAGAGCTATGGGAGGGCCCGCACCAAGATCGAGTCCTGGTCGGACCTGCTGGAGATCGCCCGGTCGGCCCGGCGCAGGCGGTCGTCCGAGGGCCGATCGTGACCCTGTGGATGAATCGGTGCAGAACCTGTGCAGTCCATGTGGGCAAATGGGGGCGTCGAGCGAGCGGCCAGGTGGATAACTTTTTCCTCGAAAATTCTTTGCGGATCGACTTGACGAGGGGTTTGCGTGCCGCTAGAAATAACCCATCGCACCCCCGCAAGGGAATGCGAGGGAAGAAAGACAAAGTGCTCCAGACGGCGGGTTCGCCCGTCGCGCCGCTCGATGGTGGGCCGTGGGGGCACGGAGGAGGTCTTCCGGTCGGGAAGCCATCGCCCGGTCACCTGGAAGGGCCTGTCGAACGACTCATACTCGCTCGCGGGCCCTTTCGCATGCCCCGGTCGGCAGCTGAGCATGCCGGCCGACTCCTCGGCCCTCTGCGTCGACAGCGAAGTCCGCGTCGTTCCGGACCACAGGGACAGGTCGTTGACCACCGCGCGCACCCCGGCATGTGAGTCCCTGTGCATAACCCTGTGTACGACTGGTGGATAACGGGTGCACAAGTGGCGCGGAATGGTGCATAAAAACTTCTCTAAATTCCATCATTGTAATTTGCCTGATTCGCTTGCGGATGTGGGCGAACTGGCGATATACATCTCTTACGCAGATCTCGCAAGGGAAAAGCGAGGCAACACGACAGAACGACAGGCACTGAGGGCTTCGGTCCGAGGAACCACACGGTGGGTGTGGAGCAGGTCGGGAAAGCGAGTTGTCGGCCTGGCAGCCACCGCGCCGACCGAAATGAAGGGCTCGTCGAACGACTCATACTCGTTTGCCGGGCCCTTCGCCTTTCCCCGGATTTCCGCCAGCCACGTGAGGCGTATGGGCGGTTCCGTCGAGGGTGTCGTGTTCCCACCCCGGCACGACCAGGCGATCAGGAGTGCGTTCGTACGGCAGCCCTCCCGGCCCGAGGTTGCCAAGCCTCCGTGCGAACTCCCCAACCCCTGCGGTGGGTCCCCGCGCTGTGGGCGACGTGGGAACCCGGTGGAGGCTTGGGAGCCTCAGCAGGACGCGGCGCCGGTTCGACCTCGGGTCCCGGGTCGGGAGTGGGGCACGGGTGATCCGGGGGGTTCCTACACTCGAGAGTGACAACGAATGGAGTCTCTCGATGAGCACCCAGCCAGAGTTCAACCCGATCCAAGGCACGCCGCAGGAAGGATGGCCCGCAGCACCCGTCACCACATCGGTCGCCGAGCCCGGCTACCACGCCGCGACAGCGGCCGGAACCTACCCGCACCAAGAGGTCAAGACCCTCAGCCCCGAGCCCGCCGGCACGCCCGTCGGCCACGCAGGCGTACGCGTCAACGTCGAGGAGCGGACCGCGTGGTCCGTGCCAGGAGGTCTCGCCCTTCTGCTCCTCATCCTTCTCGGCGCGGGCGGCATCGGCCTCGGTGTCTTCGGGGCCGTGAGCCAAGCGCCTGTGATCACCATCCTGGGCGTGGTGATGTTCCTGGCGATGTACTTCGGGTTCACCTCGCTCACCGTCACTCAGCCGGGCGAGACGAAGGTTCTCCAGTTCCTTGGCGGCTACGTCGGTACCGTGCGCAAGCCTGGCCTCCAGCTCACCGTCCCGTTCACCAGCAAGCGACAGGTCTCGGTGAAGGTCAACAACTTCGAGACCCACGAGCTCAAGGTCAACGACTCCGACGGCAACCCGGTGAACATCGCCGCGATCATCGTCTGGCAGATCTCCGACACGGCCAAGGCGTCGTTCGCGGTGGA
>JAYUEA010000425.1:0-3731 GCA_043739465.1 Propionibacteriaceae bacterium | reverse complement strand
GCGGGCGGCGCAGCCCAGCTCGCCGCGGGTATGAGCCAGCTCTCCGCCGGCTCGGCGGGGCTGCGTTCCGGCGTCACGAAGCTCGACGCGGGCATCGTGCTGTACGAGACCCAGGGCCTGATCCCGTACACGCAGGGCGTGACGGCCCTTCTCAGGCCGATGTCGGGCCAGTACGACCTGCTCATCGGGCTGCGTCAGATCGACTCCGGCCTGCTGGGCGGCGGTGACATCTCCACGTACACGGCCAACGCCAACGCCGTCTCCGGCGCTGTGACGTCGACCGCAACGGCTCTCAGCAACACGTCCCCAGCAGCTGCGACTCTCGCCGGGACCCTCGACGCACGCGCCGCTGCGGCGGTCGAGGCCGCACGGACTTCGGTCGCCGCCTGCCCCGCGTCGGTGGGTCTCGCCGGCTCGGACGCCTGCATCGGCTACGCGGCGGGCGTGAAGGCTGCCGCTGACGCCAGCAAGGTCAATGTGGCGGACGAGATCAACGCGACGAGCGGCGGGAAGACCTTGAAGGCACTCACTGCCGAGATCTCCACGAGCTCGGCGGCGCTGACCGGAGTGGGCGCGCAGGTACAGGGTCTGCTCGACGGCACCACGTCGTTGGTGGCGACGGCCGACAACATCCCGTCGGTCGCTGTTCTGCAGCAGGGGAAGGCAGGGGCCGCCGGCCTGGCTGCCGGGGGCGCCGGTGTCGTCGCGGGCCTGAACCAGGTCCGTGGCGGAGTCGTCATCGCGCAGGCGCAGGCGCAGTCCATGGATCCGACGAAAACGCTCGAGTACGGCATCGCCGCGTACACGACCGGCGTCGACCAGTCGGCAGCCGGCGCCCAGAAGCTGTCCGCCGGCCTCGCACAGCTCGCCGACGGGGGCGCGCCGCTGATCTCGGGAGCCCAGCAGTACGTGTCCGGCGTGGGCCAGGTGCTCGACGGCATCGACCAGGCGGCACCGGGCGCCACGAAGCTCGCGGACGGTCTGCAGAAGTCGGCCGACGGTAGCGCACAGCTCGCCGACGGCACGAAGCAGCTGGCTGACGGCCTCGCCAAGGGCTCCACGCAGGTGCCGAGCTACTCGACCGAGGACCGTACGCAGCTGTCCAAGGTCGTCGCCTCGCCGATCTCGGTGAGCAACCTCGACGAGCTCGTACAGCCCGGCGCTGCCCTCGCTGCCCTGCTCATGATCCTGGCGCTGTGGGCGGGCGCGTTCGCCACGTACACGGTCCTTCCGGCCGTACGTCGCCGGCTCGCTCTCTCGAGCAGCCCGACGGCCGCTCTCGTGGTCGAGGCCCTGCGTCCCGGCCTGCTGATCGTGGTCGCACAGGCCTTGCTGGTGTCCGCGGTGGGGCAGGCGTTCGTGCGGCTCCCGGCGTACCGCTGGCTGTCGCTGACCGTCCTGCTCGTGCTCGCGGGCGTCGCGTTCGTCGCCGTGAACCACGCGCTCGCGGCCTGGGCCAAGGGTGCCGGCCGGATCTTCGGCATCGCCGCCGCGGTCGTGACGGCAGCGACGGCGCTGACCAGCGCCGTACCGGGCTGGCTCGACGTCGTCAGGCCGCTGTCTCCGCTGTCCCCGGCGTACGACGCCGTACGGGCCGTGGTCAGCGGCGGACCCGGCATCACCGGCCCCGTGTTCCTGCTCATCGCCTGGACGCTGATCGGCGCGGTGTTCACGGTGGCCGCGATCCTGCGGGCACGTACGGTCTCGCCGGCAGCGCTCACCGCGGTCTCGTAGTGAGGGCCGCTTCGACGCACCTGTGTCGACGCTGGGAGACTGTCCGTCGTGACCGAGACGCCTGACCTGACCAAGTACGCGTGGATGTCGATCGCCGCCGCGCTCCTGACCATCGGCCTCAAGTCTGGTGCCTGGATGCTCACCGGATCGGTCGGCCTGCTGTCGGACGCCGCCGAGTCCGTGGTCAACCTCGTGGCGGCCATCGTTGCGCTCTTCATGCTCCGCCTCGCGGCGCGCCCGCCGGACGACAATCACAACTTCGGCCACACCAAGGCGGAGTTCTTCTCGGCGGCCGTCGAGGGCGGCATGATCTTCGTCGCTGCGATCGCCATCATCGTCACCGCGGTGGAGCGGTTCCTGCACCCGCAGCCGCTCGAGAACGTCGGCGTGGGTCTCGCCATCTCGGTCCTCGCATCGGCGATCAACGGTGGCGTCGCGTTCGTCCTGCTGCGCGCCGGCCGGCAGCACCGCTCGCTGACCCTCAAAGCCGACGGCAAGCACCTCATGACCGACGTCTGGACCTCTGCCGGTGTCGTGCTGGGCGTGCTCCTGGTCGGCCTTACCGGCTGGACTCGCTTGGACTCGATCATCGCCTTCTTGGTCGGCGTGAACATCATCGTCGCCGGCTTCAGGCTCGTCGCCGAGTCGACACAGGGCCTCATGGATCCGACGTTGCCCGGGGAGGACAACGCGAAGATCGTGGCCGTCCTGCTGCGCCACACGACCGACGAGGTGATGTTCCACGGGCTGCGTACGCGGTCGGCCGGGCGCCACGGCTTCGCGTCCTTCGATGCGCTCGTACCCGGCAGCTGGACCGTGACGAAGGCCCACGACCTCATCGAGATCATCGAGGCCGACATCAGCGCCGAGGTCGAGGCCGTGGAGCTGCGCATCCACATCGAGCCGCGGGAGGACCCGCGCGCATACGGGGACCACCCGGTCGAGATCCCGATCGCCCCGCCAGCGGGCGCTCAGCCCTCGGCGGACTAGTGTCCGCCTGGCCGAAGGGTCCCGGCTCATGCGCAACGTCGCACCCCCAGCATGACGTCGCACCCCATCGGCAGGGTGCGACGTCAGATTGGAGGTGCGACGTTGCGTGTTGCGGGATCCGAGGGCGCGTCCACTCTCTTGCTCGTCACCCAACGTTCACATGAGACATGCATCAGAAGACTCGTGATCTCAGGTTTCTAGTGGTACCGTACTAATAACGAGATGCGGGTACGGGTGACCGAAACCCTGCTTCTCGCACCGCCGGTTCGACGATGCCTGGAGGCCGTCCCGGTTGGCCTCCGTCCTCATCACGTCCGTCAGTACAAGGCGGAACTCCGCCGAGCAACGCGCTCGCCGAGCTTCGTCCGGAAGTCCACATGCACGCCGGCTACGAAGACCGGCACCCGCTCCGCCACCTGGCAGCACCTGAGCACCAACGAAAGGAAACGCCATGTCGATCTACCTCAACTACAACGCGCTCACCGCCCGCACAGAGGCAGAGAACCTGGCTCGGGCTCAGTACAACTTCGACGGCTTCGTCGTGGTCCGTGACGAGCCGCTGCGCAACCGCGCCGCCAACCTGCTTCGCCGCGTCGCTGACCTTCAGCTCAGCCTCGCCTCGCGACTCGATGACAACGATGCCGCGCCCATCGCGGCCTGACGAGAACACACCTCGTACGCAACGCCCGCTCCTGGGTCCTCAGTGACCCGGGGCGGGCGTTCGCGTGTTTCGCTGCCCGGGGCAGCCCTCGCGCCTCGCCGAGACGCGGCAAACGCGGCGTTTGGGTCCGAGATTCGACTCGTTTGCCGCACCTCGGCTCCAGACTCAGATCGGCCCCCTGAGGACGCGAGGACACGCGACACTAGAACGTGCTTCGTGACCAGACGGCACCTGAGGGCGAGACCAGCTCCACGCTGGCCGGCTGGGTACCCGACAGCGGCACGAGCCAGGAACCGGAGGCCACGCCGGTGCCGTACTTGTCGGTCAAGGACCACGAGCCACCGCT
>JAYUEA010000424.1:0-3737 GCA_043739465.1 Propionibacteriaceae bacterium | reverse complement strand
GCGGCTCGAGGTGGCCGCGGAAGCCACGGGCCTCGGGCTGACCGAAGCAGACGCCTGGCCGGTTCTGCGCTCGCATCTCCTGATGCTCCACGCCAACGGTCACGACCCGGTTCTTGGCCTTGGTGTACGCCGCACGCCAGGAGCCCGGAGGAGGCCTCCGCGATCCGGCCGCCACCATCGACCACCGGCTCGATGTGTTCGGGATCCGCGAAGACCCGGGGCGACGTCCACTCCCATGGCTGCCCGGAAGACCCACCCATCTCGCGCCCACCGCTCAGTGGGGTCCCTACCTGGCAGTCCGACACGCACTGGTCACCCAGCTGGCGAGAGAGGTTCGGCGACACGTCGAGACCCAGGGCACCGTCCCCACGTGGGCAGCCGAGCAGTCCCCGCTCCCGATGCCAGACGTCATCGCAGACATCGAGCTCTGGCGAGCCGCCCACTGCACCCCAGACTCCGACCTGAGGCCAACCGGGCCACTCCAGCACCACCTCATTGAGGCCCGAGCCCAGCACCGACTCGAGGACCTGCTCGCACAAGAGTCCGAGCCGGTCCTCAACTGGGTCACGCGGATCAGGGAAGCCGTCCCGGCGACGGTAGAGGACCCAGGAACGATCCGGGTGGCACGCGAGTGCGCGAACGTCGATCCGGCCGGCACATGGCTGCCCGAGCACCTCCGGGACCAGGCCACTCGCCCCTCCCCGACGACCACAAGGCCGACGCGCTGCGCTTCCGCCTCGAGAGGCGGCTGGACCCCGTCTGGAAGAGCCGCAGCGAGCGCACCCCCCGGCGCGAGCCTCGAGACGTCGCGCCGAGATCTAGCCCGAGTCACAGCCCGAGTATCGGCGGCTGACGACCCGTTCGGCACGTTCGCTGGGCATCAACCAAGAAGGGAGCCGACATGGCCATTCACCAGGACGTACGCTCGAGCCCGAATGGGTCTCACTACGCGAGGCGGCCCGCATCTACGCGGTCAGCACGTACACACTCCGCCGACGCATCGCCTCAGGCGATCTGCTGGCCGTCAAGTTCGACCACAAGATCATCCGCGTTCGCATCGCCGACCTCGACAACCTCTTCCCCACGATCCCGACGAATCGACCGGAGGACCGGTATCGGCGCTTGTGATGGCATGGACATACTTCAATAGTTCGCTGAGGTGTAACATTTGCAGTATGGATCAGGCAGAGGCCCTGGAGGCGGTGGCCGGGCTCGCCGAGGGCCAGTGGGGCATGTTCACCACCGCCCAGGCTGAAGCTCGTGGCGTGCCGCGGACCGACGTTGCCCGGCTTGTGCGTCGGGACCTGGCGCGCCGACTGCGCCATGGCGTCCACATGATGCCGGGGGTGCCCTCCAGCCCGTTCGAAGACATCAGGGCCGAGTGGCTGGCCACCGAGCCCGCTCAGACCGCCGGCCAGCGCCACGACGACCCCGAACCCGTGATCGTGTCCGACGAGAGCGCTGCGCTGATCCATGGCATCGGCGACCTGCCCCCGGGAGGTGTCCACCTGACGTCCGTCCGGCGTCTCCAGTCCCGGCAGCAGTGGGTGACCATCCACCGTCGCCAGATCACGGATCGCGAGTACGAGTGGATTGACGGGCTGCCCGTCACGACACCCCGTCGTACCCTCGAAGACCTTGCGGAGTCCGGCCGCTGGGATCAGAGCCAGCTCCGTGCGGTCGCCAACGATGCGATCGCACGCGGACTGATCCCGGCCTCTGACCTGGTCAAGTCCCCCACACTGTCTCGAGTCCTTCCAGAGCTCGCCGCCCCCGCCAACCACACCGCTGTGCGACAGCGGCTATCGAACGATGCCCGCGAGCGCGGAGTGGATCCCCGGGATGCCTACGGCACCTTCTTCCGGATGATGTTCACCAACGCCCTCATGGAGGACGAGGGCTGGATCCTGAAAGGCGGCACCAACCTGCTCTGCCGGCTCAGGAACCCCCGGAACACCCTCGACCTGGACCTGTTCCGGCATGGGGACCGCTCGGCCACCGCCAGTGCCGAAAGACTGCACGCTGTGATGGACGGCCGCCAGGTCGGTCGCTACACGTTCCGCCTCGGCGCACCCGCCACCGGCACCGAGGAGGACGTCGACATTCTCAGGCTCAAGGTCACTGTCCTCGACGGAACCACCACTGTCGAGTCGTTCAACATCGACCTCTCCGCCGACATCGTCCTCAACGCGGAGCCCGACGTTCGGCAGGTGCCCCGCGGCGACACCGCCGTGCTGCCCGGCTATCCGGCCGCTGTCCGCGTGAGGCTCTACCCGATCGAGAACCAGATCGCCGACAAGCTCAGCGCCATGTACGCCACTTACGGGACCGGCCCATCCACGCGGTACCGCGACCTGTACGACCTCGCGATGATCGTGGACCAGCTTCCCTTCGACGAGCACACGCTCGCCGAGGCGCTGCGCACCCAGCAGGAGCTGCGACGGATCATCATCCCCTCCGCGCTCACCGAACCCGCTCGGGATTGGGCTGATGCCTATGACAAGCAGATGGCCAAGACGCCCAGCACCCGCCCGCCATTCACCGACTACCAGACGGCGATCTCCACGGTCAGAGCCGCACTAGAGCCAGCCCTCCGAGAGGGAAGCGGCAGCGCCCAGCCGAGAGGTCAAGGCAGGATCGACCAATGATGATCGTGAGGGCGACCCGGAAGCTTCTCGACCGCATCGGACCGAGCGAGGCCAACGAGGTCGAGTCCACCAACCTCCTTGGTGACTGGTACGCGACCGTCTTGCCCTGGCGGCCACGCCAAGTCGCACTGCTCATGAGCGACCGAACCCTCCTGCCGCTGGCGATGCCCCTGGCGCCTGCGGCGACCCTCCTCGCACGGTTCCCGGATCACCTCGCAGAACTGCTCATCGTCCTTCGGGTGCCGGCGGACGTGATCGACCGCGAAGTCGCCGAGATGCAGGTGTCGATGCTGACTACCACCAACAACCGCAGCCGCGTCGGATCGCTGAACGAGTTCGCCTTCCTGGCTGATCATCATCGCCACCTGCATCCCGATCTCGACCTTCTCGACCTTTCGCTGCGCCTGTCGCGTGTTCCTTGCAGCCCACTGTACAAGCGCCACGTCAGCCCTGATCGCGAGCTGGCCGCACTGCTCCGCCGTTGACTCTTATGCCGACAAGGCCGGGCCGGCGAGACGCGACGACGTTCAGAACGATCTTGACCTTGCCACCTGAACAGGCAGATTTGAAGCGTCTGAGGCGGTGAGCCCCAGATAGTGAGCCCGAGACAGATAGTGAGCCCGAGACCCAGCCGGACGACTGTGGCGCTCGGGCTTTCGCGTTTCAGGGCCGACTCGTACGCACCGTAATGGCGTTGTGATGGCAGGCGAGCGTCCCGCTGGCTCTTCGCCTCAGTCACCTCGTAGCCAACCTCGACGTAGGCCGCAAGCCAGGACGGCCGGCCCGGCTCGAGTCGTTGCCCGAGCACCACGAGTCCGAGCTCGTCGAGGCGGGCGAATCTGGTCAGGTCGGGGGTGGTGAAGGTCGCGTCGGGCACGTCGAGGTCTTTCGAGCGGAAGGCGTCAGAACCTCCATCATCGGAAGACCTCGACCCTCACCCCCCGCACCGACGCGTCTTCACCCTGGATCACGCTCACGAACCCGCCACTATGTGATGTCTCAGGAGATCGTGCACATTCATGTCTCGGGACATCGTGGACAGGGGCATGTCTCATGACTTCGTTGACGGTGTTGTCTGGGCGGGCCCGT
>JAYUEA010000423.1:0-3743 GCA_043739465.1 Propionibacteriaceae bacterium | reverse complement strand
GGGGATTCGCCGGACGAATTCGCCCTGCCGCGACACATGGTCTGGGGTGACAACCCTCGACCCGGCTATGCGATGTGTACGGTCCCACGCTGACGACTGTCGGTGCGAGGAGCTGTACGCGTGGCTGCGCGGCCAGTTCGCCCTCGACGCGCTGCGGTTCCCGCACGAGCTGGACCGGTGGCGCGGCCATGAATGGGGACTGGGCGGCTACACGGGCGGAAGCTGGTACCGGGCGTGGTGTGACTGACCACGCCGACCCTTCGACAAGCTCAGGGATCGACACCCTCAGGGACCGACGAGCCCAGGACCGACTGGTTCAAGGATCGTCCCCTGAGCAGGGCCGCGAAGCTCCCCACCCCCGGCCCCTGAGCAGGGCCGCGAAGCTGCCCGTGTCGAAGGGTCCTCGTAGATCGTCGCGCCATGGACGTAGGCTGCCGTCCACGACGGTGGGGTCGTGCGCCGTATCACGGCGACGAACGGACCTCTCCTACGTAGATGAACCACAAAGGAGTCGCTATGCCGAGTCGCAGCCAGTCGGCGATCCTGACCTATCGCGCCCTGAGGATGGGAGTTGTCGCGGTGGCACTCCTGCTCATGGCATCGCTCGTGCTGGAGATCATCCGTACGAGAGGGCTCGAGCTGACCAGCATCAGCGCGTCGTACTACTCCCCGGTCAGCAAGGTGTTCGTCGGTGTGCTCGTCGCGACGGGCATGGCCCTGATCGCGATCATGGGTCG
Organism: Propionibacteriaceae bacterium; assembly: GCA_043739465.1. Taxonomy (GTDB): domain Bacteria; phylum Actinomycetota; class Actinomycetes; order Propionibacteriales; family Propionibacteriaceae; genus Fen-668. Next base: position 3,006 of record JAYUEA010000423.1, on the reverse strand, counting down.
CGAGAAGAGCGAGGACGGGGCACTCAACCTCGCCGGCATGCTCGCCCCGACGATCGGCATGCTGCCCACGACTGTCGGGCCGTCGGCGCCGGGGGCCTGCCGCGAGGGTGTCGCCAAGTGCATCCCGATCTCCTCGCTCATCGACGTCGAGAACAATGTCAGCTCACTGCTGGTCCTCGGACTGATCGCCCTGGTCGGAACCCTGATCTACGTCCTCCGTACGCACGGCCCAGGCTCTGTGCAGCTGCGCCGGATGATCCTGCCCGCCGTGCTCTGGGTGGTCTCGTCGGCACTGTGGCTGTTCGCACGGGAGCTGATGTTCGTCCACGGCCACAACCTGGCGGCGTTCTGCTTCTTCCTGCTGCTGGCATGGGTGGCTCGGGTCAACGCGCAGGACCCGCCGGAGGGGCCGACTGTGATGGGCCTCACGCCGCGGGCCTACAAACGCGGCTACCAGATCATCAGCGTGGCCATGATCGTCACGATCGTGATCACGGCGATCTACGACATCGCGATCCTGGTCGGCGCGCCGAACCCGTGGCCCCAGTGGTTCTTCGTCGCGGAGTCCCTCCTGCTCGCGCTGTTCATCGCCTTCTGGGTGCTCCAGACCGCCCACTTCTGGCACGACGGTGTGCCGGACGAGGCAGCCGGGGCCACGGGCGCCGCAGTCTGACGCAGATCCAGCCGGGGACGGCGACCCGCGTTAGTGTGCGGAGCATGAGCGAACTGATGGATGCCGTCGACGTCATCCGCACCAAGCGCGACGGTGGCATGCTGAGCGACGCGCAGATCGACTGGGTCATTGATGCGTACACGCGTGGCGCCGTCGCCGACGAGCAGATGGCGGCACTGGCCATGGCGATCTTCCTGCGTGGCATGACACGCACGGAGATCGCCCGCTGGACCGCCGCGATGATAGCGAGCGGCGAGCGGATGGACTTCACCCACCTCGGAGCGACCGCCGACAAGCACTCCACCGGCGGCGTCGGCGACAAGATCACCCTTCCCCTGGTGCCGCTGGTCGCCGCGTACGGGGTCCGCGTTCCTCAGCTCTCCGGACGCGGCCTCGGTCACACGGGGGGCACGCTCGACAAGCTCGAGTCGATCCGCGGCTGGCGCGCCGACGTCACCCCGGAGGAGATGCTCGCCCAGCTTCGGGACGTGGGCGGCGTGATCTGCGCGGCTGGCGCCGGGCTCGCTCCTGCGGACAAGAAGCTGTACGCCCTGCGCGACATCACCTCCACGGTCGAGTGCATCCCGCTGATCGCCAGCTCGATCATGAGCAAGAAGATCGCCGAGGGCGCGGGCGCGCTCGTGCTCGACGTGAAGACCGGGTCGGGCGCCTTCATGGAGGCCGAGGCGGACGCCCGCGCCCTGGCGCGCACGATGGTCGACCTCGGCAACGACGCCGGGCTGGCCACGGTCGCCTTGCTCACAGACATGGAGACGCCGCTGGGGCTCACAGTCGGGAATGCCCTGGAGGTACGGGAGTCGGTCGAGGTCCTCGCCGGAGGCGGACCCGAGGACATCGTCGAGCTCACCGTCGCGCTGGCGCGGGAGATGCTCGCGCTCGCTGGCCGCGGGGACGTCGATCCTGCAGAGGCTCTGCACGATGGCCGCGCGATGGACGTCTGGCGGCGGATGATCGCGGCGCAGGGCGGCGACCCCGACGCTCCGCTGCCGGTCGCGACCCACACCGAGGTGGTCACCGCGCCGCATGACGGCTACGTGGTCGCGATGCCGGCTCGGCCGATCGCGGTCGCCGCCTGGCGGCTGGGCGCGGGCCGTGCGCGCAAGGAGGACCCGGTCGACCTCGCGGCTGGCGTCGAGATCCACCGCAAGCCCGGCGACAAGGTGACCGCGGGCGACCCCGTACTCACCCTGCACACCACCGACCCTTCGAAGATCGCGAGGGCCCTCGAAGCGCTGGATGGTTCCGTCGTGTACGGGTCCGAGCAGGTCTCCGTCCCGTCGACGCGGGTCATCGACCGTATCGCCTAGGTCGTCGGCGGCACCAGCCCCGTGTGGTGGGCGGCGAAGGCGAGCAGGTCCGCCCACTCGGCGGCCTGCACCTGCGCTGGCTTGCCCGCGCCGTGACCGGTGGAGACCTCGATCCGGGTGAGGATCGGGGCGTCCCCGGACTGAGCGCGCTGCAGGGTGGCCGCGAACTTGTGGCTGTGCAGCGGCACGACGCGGTCGTCATGGTCGCCCGTCGCGACGAGCGTCGCGGGGTAGGCGGTGCCCTGGTGGACGTTGTGCAGCGGCGAGTACGCGAGCTCGACCTCGAAGTCGTGCGCGTCGTCGGGGTCGCCATAGTCGGAGATCCAGGCGGCACCGATCGTGAACTTGTGGAACCGCAGCAGGTCGAGCACGCCGACCGTGGGCAGCGCGACCGCGAACAGGTCCGGCCGCTGGGTCATGGCCGCCCCGACGAGCAGGCCGCCGTTGCTGCGCCCGTGGAGGGTGAGCTGCCCCGGCGAGGTGACGCCCGTCGCCACGAGGTGCTGGGCGACCGCGATGACGTCGTCGAAGACGTGCTGCTTGTTGTCGAGGCGCCCGTCGTCGTACCAGTCCGAGCCGTACTCGCCTCCGCCCCTGAGGTTGGCGATGACGAGGGTGCCGCCCGCGGCGAGCCACCCGGACCATCCTGGCCGGTAGTCGGCAAGGACCGAGATCTTGAACCCGCCGTACCCGTACAAGAGTGTCGGTCCAGGGCTTGCAGGCGCATTCTCCGGCCGGATCAGGAAGAACGGCACCTGCGTGCCGTCCTCACTCGTCGCCCGGCCGCGCTCGATCGTGTAGGGACCGACGACCCCCGATCCTGAGTCGACGAGGTGGAGCGGCCGGGTTTCCCCGGTGAGGCTGTCGATCTCGTACGCAGCGGTCGGTTCCGTCACCGTCGAGACGCCGACGTAGGCGTAGCGCCGCGTCGGCGAGCCGTCAGAGGAGACGTTCGCACCCGCCGGGAGGTCTACCTCGCCCAGGGGCGTGCCGTCCAGGTCGTGC
>JAYUEA010000422.1:0-3745 GCA_043739465.1 Propionibacteriaceae bacterium | reverse complement strand
CACGGGTCTCCCCCATCACCGTCACGGAGATGACGACGTCGCGGCCGCGGGTGAGGTCCCCGCCGATGAGGGCGGCCCCAGCCGCGTCGCACTCGGCGCGGATGCCTCGGCTGAGGTCGTCGATCCACGACACGGCTACGTCCTCGGGCACGCACAGGCCCACGAGCACGGACAGCTGGTATGCCCCCATCGCCTCGATGTCGGCGGCCGCGACAGCGATCGCGCGGCGCCCCAGAAGCTCGGCCGGCACCCAGTCGCGGCGGAAGTGGACACCCTCGACGAGCATGTCCACGCTGGTCACCGACGACCCGTTCACGAGGAACACGGCTGCGTCGTCGCCAGGGCCGATGCTGACCGCGGGCGCCAGTGCTAGACCCTTCGTGATGCGCCCGATGACGCCGAACTCGCCGAGGCTGCCAAGAGTGTCGCCGTCCATGGTCACACCGTACCGTCGACCAGTTGGACCCTGGAGGCACGCGCGCAGGTCGCCTGTGCAACGATGTTTTTCAAGAGCCGGGCGACCCGTCAACGGTGACGCGGCCGAACCCCGTTGGGTTCTTCTCTTCAAGGAGGCAGCCATGGCTGTGGCAGTCAAGTACGGATGGCTCACGGACGAGCCGGTCCTCACCCCAGACGGAGCGCTCGCGACGACCGACGGCGGTGCCACGGTCGCGCGAAGGGTTCTCGACATGTTCCCCGGCGCGAAGCTGCTGGCCATGGCTCCGGCCAAGGGCGAAAGCTACGACGTGGTCACGCTCGACGAGCTCGACGCGAGCACCCTGGTCATCAACCTCGACGTCATCGACTCGGTGGGCGTGTTCCAGCGGCTGCACCGTACGGGCGGCGAGCCTCGCATCATGAACTTCCAGTGGATCAACCCCTCCACCTTCCATCACCCCGTGAACTTCGCCGCCATGGGCCTCAGCTACGCGATGTTCCCGACGTTCTGCGCGGGCGAGCGGACGGCCAGCGAGGTGCGTGAGGTCACGCGCAAGTGGTGCGTACCGACCCTCGCCGAGCGGGCTCGCGTCGCGTGGGCGGACCTGGGTGTACGGACGCAGCTCGTGCGTCCTCGGCAGCAGACGGACGTGCCCGTGGTGCTCTACCCGGCGGTCTCCACCGTCGAGCGCAAGCAGCCTAAGGACTTCGTCGAGATCGTCGAGGTTGTCGCCAAGCAGACGCCGATCAGGGTGCAGGCGAGGCTCAACACGACCGCTCTCGCGAGCGACACCGCCATGTACCTGTCGCGCCAGAAGTGGGCGCAGGTGCGTCCGCTGGCCAAGGGCCGCGAAGAGTACTGGGACGAGCTGTCCCGCACCACCGCCTTCGTGGGAACGGCCACCGAAGAGGCGTACGGGCTCGAGTACGTCGAAGGGCTGCTCGCCGGGGCCGTCGGCATCCTGCCGGATCGTCCGTGGGCGCGGCGACTGGTGCCCGAGGGCTACCCGTTCCTCTACACCAGCAAGACGCAGGCCGAGCAGATGCTGCTGCGGGCAGTGACCTCGCCGGACGCGTGCCGTGGCGAGGTCGACGCCGTGGCGGCCAAGGCTCTGGGGACCACCGAGGTCGCGGGCGCGCTGCAGGCATGGATCGAGGCCAACCACAACGTCGCGAACTTCGACGAGCAGTTCAAGGCGCAGGTCGCGGAGTGGTTCAACTGAGCTGAACTCTCATGAGGGGCCGGGGATCATCCTCGGTCCCTCATGCGTGTCAGCGCAGGCCCAGAGGGCGCTCCAGCGCGAGCTCGAGGAGTCGCGACACCAGTGCGGTGTAGTCGACACCTGTTGCCTCCCACAGCTTCGGGTACATCGAGGTCGCCGTGAAGCCCGGCATCGTGTTGAGCTCGTTGAGCACCACGTCGCCGTTCGTCAGGACGAACGTGTCGACGCGCGCCAGGCCTTCGGCCCCGAGCGCGTTGAACGCCTGTACCGCCATGCTCCGGACGCGTTCGATGACGTCTGGGGGCAGCTGGGCGGGGATGTCCAGGCTCAGCGGCTGGTCCGGCAGGTACTTGGTGGCGAAGTCGTAGAACTTGGTGTCCGTGTGGACGACCACCTCGCCGGGCAGCGATGCCGCCGGGATGCCGCCGCCCGGCGTGCCCAGCACCGCGCACTCCACCTCGTGGACGTCGGTCAGGCCCTGCTCGACGATCACATGCGGGTCGTACCGGCGGGCCTGACGGACCGCCGCCGCCAGACCTGCGACGTCCGTGACGCGTGAGATGCCCACCGAGGACCCGCCGCGAGACGGCTTCACGAACCAGGGCGGCGTCAATGCTGTGACCCGGGCCAGGCACGCGTCCGGATCGACGCGCCAGTCGGCGTCACGCACGACCACGTACGGCCCTGTCGGCAGCCCGTGGGACTCGAACTGCTGCTTCATGGCGATCTTGTCCTGGCACACGGCGCTGCTGAGGACGCCGGCGCCCACGTACCGGATGCCCATCATCTCGAACAGGCCCTGAATCGTGCCGTCCTCGCCGAACGGGCCGTGCAGGAGCGCGAACGCGACGTCGATGCCGACGCGGTCGGTCAGGCCGTCCCCGACGACCTTCGCCAGGTCGGCACCTGTGGCTGTACGGATCAGGACGGCGTCAGCCGCCGTGTCGTCGACGACCGGCAGCGTGTCGCCGACGATCCGGTAGCCCTCGACAACGGCCTCGTCGAGCAGCACCCAGCGGCCGCCCTTGGCGATCCCCACGCAGCTGACGTCGAACCGGCTTCGGTCCAGCGCGCGCAGCACGCTGCCTGCCGTGAGGCAGGAGATCTCGTGCTCCGACGAGTCGCCACCGAAGACGAGCAGCACATGACTACGCACTTGTTGGGCCCTCCTTGAGTCGTCCCACGGGCCACCCTAACGGTCGAGATGAGGTCGTCAGGCCACCGGCCCCGACGCGACCGGGACGTACGTGCTGGTGGCCGGATCCCATCGAACGGCCGGTACCGGTTCGTCGCGCAGGAGCGCCACCTGGGCCGTGATCGCGTCGATGATCCGGGTCGTGGCCTCCGCGAGCAGCTCCTTGGTGACGGGGCGGCCGCGGAGGTCGTCGAGGTCCACGGGGTCACCGGCGCTGACGCGGAAGACGTGGGACCGACTCAGCACGAGCGGGAAGCCTGGCTTCTCGTCCGGCAGGAAGAAGTGGGAGCCCCACTGGCCGATCGGGATGACGGGGACGTCGGTCTTCAGCGCCAACCGAGCCGCCCCCGTCTTGCCCTTCATCGGCCACATCGCCGGGTCCTCGGTGAGCGTGCCCTCGGGGTAGATGGCGACCAGCTTGCCAGCAACCAGAGCAGCCTCTGCGGCTGCCAGGGCGTCCTTAGCCCTCTCCGAGTGGCGCTCGACGGGGATCTGGCCGCACCCTCGCGCGAACCAGCCGATGACCGGCGCGTGGAAGAGCTGCACCTTGCCCAGGTAGCGAACCCACCGGCCAGCGCCCCAGATCAGGTACATCCCGACGGCGAGGGGGTCGAAGTTCGACATGTGGTTGGCGACGACGATCACGCCGCCCCGTTTCGGCACCTTGTCGGCGTTGCGCCAGTCGCGGTCGCCCACGAACCGCAGGACGAGGCCGATGACCGTGACGAACCGCCTGAAGAAGGGCTCGACCGGCTCGTGGTTCACGTCTCGCAGGCGGGGGAGCTTCCATCGCCTCTGGTGTTCGGTAGCAGCCACGTCGCCTCCTGACTTGCGCCCCCGGCGGCGCGTGGCGGACACACTAGCGCCGGATCGGGGCGATGGGGCGTGA
>JAYUEA010000421.1:0-3746 GCA_043739465.1 Propionibacteriaceae bacterium | reverse complement strand
GCCAGTTCTGCAGCTGCGTCGGCGCCACGATCCGTACGTCCATGCCCATCAGGGCCGCGGTCACCAGCAGCGAGTTGCCGGTGTTGTAGCGGGAGTCGCCCACGTACGCGAACGAGATCTCGCGGAAGTCCTTGCCCGTGTGCTCACGCAGCGTGAGCAGGTCGCACAGGCTCTGCGTCGGGTGCCACTCGTTGGTGAGGCCGTTCCAGACGGGCACGCCAGCATGCTTCGCGAGCTCCTCGATGATCGCCTGGCCGGCGCCCCGGTACTGGATGCCGTCGTACATGCGACCCAGCACCCGCGCGGTGTCGGCCGGCGACTCCTTGTGGCCGATCTGGGAGCCGCTGGGGTCGAGGTACGTGACGTGCGCACCCTGGTCGAACGCCGCCACCTCGAACGCAGCGCGCGTGCGCGTCGAGGTCTTCTCGAAGATCAGGGCGAGGTTCTTGCCGGTCAGGCGCTGGGTCTCGCGTCCCGCCTTCTTCGCCGCCTTGAGCTCGGCAGCAAGCTCCACGAGGTACGTGAACTCCTCCGCGGTGAAGTCGACCTCCTTGAGGAAGCTCCGCCCGACCAGGTTGACCATCTGTGACTCCATCGACGAGTGCGAAACCGTCACTCTACCGAGCCGTCCGCGCGTCATGGATCCGCGTTTCGATACCGGATCGGGCGACAACTGGCCGAAATCCCGGCGGAGGCCTCGATCGGGTATCACAACGCGTATCGCGTAGGCGCGGGTCGTACGATCTCGCGCACGGAGGCGCGGCGGGAGAGGCGATAGTGTCGCGGACGTGGACGCACCCTGGGTCAGGCACTACCAGCCGGGGGTCCCGGCACAGATCGAGCTGCCGACTGAGTCGCTGGTCGCGCTCGTCGAACGATCCGTACGTGAAGCGGGTGACTGCGTCGCCACCGAGTTCTTCGGGAAGGAGACGACGTACCGCGACCTGGGCGACCAGATCACGCGCGCTGCTGAGGGGCTGCGCAGCCTCGGTGTACAGGCCGGTGACCGCGTGGCGATCGTGCTCCCGAACTCGCCCCAACACGTGGTCGCGTTCTACGCGATCCTGCGGCTCGGCGCGGTCGTGGTCGAGCACAACCCGCTCTACACCGACCGCGAGCTGCGGCACATCTTCGAGGACCACGCCGCACGGGTCGCGATCTGCTGGGACGTGGCCGTACCGAAGCTGAAGTCCCTGCCCGCCGATGTCGGCCTGCAGCACATCGTGTCCGTGAACCTGCTCGACGCGTTCCCGCGGCTCAAGCAGCTCGCGCTCTCGCTGCCGTTGAAGAAGCTGCGCGAGACGCGCGCGAGGCTCACCGCGCCGGTGTCCGGCACGGTCACGTGGAAGCAGCTGGTCGGCCACGACCCGATCGCCGCCGACCACCCGAAGCCGTCCGTGGACGACCTGGCCGTCATCCAGTACACGTCCGGGACGACCGGCGTCCCCAAGGGGGCGATGCTCAGCCACTACAACCTGTTCAGCAACGCGCGTCAGGGTGAGGCGTGGATGTACGGGGCCGAGTACCGCAAGGAGAACTTCTACGCGATCCTCCCGATGTTCCACGCATTCGGAATGACCCTGTTCCTCACGTACGGGATCCTCAAGCAGGGCCGCCTCGTCATCTTCCCCTCCTTCGACGTCGACCTGGTCCTCGATGCGGCCAAGAAGTCGCCGCCCACGGTCTACTGCGCGGTGCCGCCGATCTACGAGCGGACCGCGACCCGCGCGGCGGAGCGCGGCATCTCCCTGAAGTCGGCCAAGTACTGCATCTCCGGCGCCATGAACCTGCCGCAGTCGGTCGTCGAGCTGTGGGAGTCGGTCTCGGGCGGGCTGCTGGTCGAGGGGTACGGCATGACGGAGGCGTCGCCCGTCTGCCTCGGCAACCCGTTCCACCCGAGCCGTCGCTCCGGCACGATCGGCATCCCGTTCCCGAGCACGTACATGAAGGTCGTCGAGCAGGACGACCCGACGGTAGAGGTGGCGCAGGGGGAGCGCGGCGAGCTGTTGATCAAGGGCCCGCAGGTCTTCAGCGGCTACTGGAACAACCCCGACGAGACCGCGCGTACGTTGCTGCCCGGCGACTGGCTGCGTACCGGCGACCTGGTCACCGTCGACGCGGACGGCTTCACGACGATCGTCGACCGCGTGAAGGAGCTCATCATCACCGGCGGATTCAACGTCATGCCGTCAGAGGTCGAGGCCGTGCTGCAGGCGCACCCGGACCTCAAGGACGTCGCCGTCGTAGGCATACCGGCGGCGCACGGAGGCGAACGCGTGGTGGCGGTCGTGGTGATGAAGCCCGGTGCCACGCTCGATGAGGCGGCGGTACGGGACTGGTGCCGTGAGCGGCTCGCCCCGTACAAGGTCCCACGCTACATCGTCGCCCGCGACGACCTCCCGCGCTCGATGCTCGGCAAGGTGCTCCGCAAGCAGGTCCGCGAACAGTACCTGGCCGGCTGACCTATGCCTTCTGGAGACGAAGCTTTCCGACGCTTCCCTCGAGAACCATGACGGATCCGTCGATCGTGACATTCGGCGAGGACTGCAGGAGCTCCGCGAGCCACATCTCCTGCTTCCCGAGATCCTCACCGCAGGCCTTGAGCCCCGTGCCCAACGGACTGATCGTGAGGCGACCACCGGAAATGCTTGCCTTCGTTGCGCCGATGGGGTTGCACCCTGATACTCCGTTCACGCCGCCATTGCTGAAGGTCAGCGCAACGCGTGATCCTGCCATCAGGGCCGTTGGTGAAGCCTCCGTCGCAACCCAGGTCCCCTTCAGCGCAGCGTCACCGCTGCACCCTCCGAGGACCGCGGCGGTGACCAGGACCATCACCAGCAGCCTGGTCTTGCCGCCTCGCAACACTCCGGAGACGCCTCTCACCTTCTCGATGGGGTGGTGAGTAGCCACGCTGGAAAAAGGGCTGCTTCGGATTGCGGTCATGAGTCTTCCCATGGCCGTCATTCTTGAGCACGATCCGGCGCTGCGAGCGACATACGACGCACAAGCTCCGCCGAGCTGCTCGGCCGCCACGTTCGACGGGTTACGGGCCCTCTCGCGAGGCCTGGCGGCGTGAACCCTGACGTTGCCCGGGTTACCAGCACCTCTCGGCACGTCAGAACCCGGGCAACGTCGGAGTTGGCCGGGGGAGCCAGTCGGGACCCTGCTCGTAACCCGGCCAACGTAGGAACTCGCGCGTCAACGGACCGGGTGAGCTGCAAGCCTCGCCGCGAGGGCCGCGTTGCAGGCGAAGAAGTCGTGCCACTCCGCGGGAGCCGTGAGCGCGTCCGGCGTACCCGCTGACTGCTCCCAGGTACGGAGCCGGCCCGATCGGAAACGCAACGAGACCTGCATACCGTCGGCGCAGGCCATGAGATCCAGGTCCTCGCTGAACAGCCGTACCGGCGCCACCACCCACTCGAACCCTCCGAGCTCATCGTGGATACGGGACGCCATCTCGTACAGTTCGCTGCTCACGGCTGCCTCTCGCTTCGCGACGAGCGCGGCACGTGCGGTGGTGACGGCGGCAGGGTCTCGGCGAAGCACCGCGTCGACCGCCTCGATGAAAGCGCCCGCGTCGGCCGTCTCGACGCCGTGGATGCGGGCGAGGTCGCGCTCGGTGCCGGTGAGGCGTGACCGCGCGTAGCTCATGGGGTACACGCGCTCCAGCGCGGCCACGGCCAGCCGCGTGGTGGTGCCGCCCAGGTACGGTCCGTACCAGCGCACTCCCGGCCCCTCGGCGACCT
>JAYUEA010000420.1:0-3749 GCA_043739465.1 Propionibacteriaceae bacterium | reverse complement strand
GCGAGATCCTCCTGGACCTGGGTCTGGGACGGGTGGAGGCGCAGCAGGGGCTGGCCGGGGGAGACGGGGTCGCCGTCCTCGACGAGCCATTCCAGGACAATGCCACCCTGGGAGGCCGAGACCGGGATTTCGTCGCGGAGGTTCTTCACCGAGCCGATGCTGGTGCTGCCGTTGAGGCGGTCGTTGATCTTCACGGAGGCATCGCGGATGAAGCGGCCCTTGCTGGGGGACACGACCAGGCGCCATGTGGGTGTCGTGGAGATGTCCTCGTAGGCCGACTCGGCGTGCCGGTCGACGAAGTCGCGGGCCTCGTCCAGCTGGTCCGGGGTGTTGAGACTGAACAGCTCGACGCCCTTGAGGTTCCGCTTCGCGATGCCCGTCAGCGTGCCTGCCGGGGGCAGCTCGAGGAGCCCGGTGACACCGAGCTCGGCCATCGTGGCCATGCAGAGGTCCCAGCGGACCGGGTTCGAGATCTGCTTCACGATGCGACGCAGGTACTCGGCGCCGCTGTGGATCACCTGGCCGTCGGCGTTCGAGAGCAGCCGCGCGCGGGGGTCCTTGGTGGAGACGGCCCTCGCGAGCGTGGTCATGTGCGACACGGCGGGCTTCATGTGCACGGTGTGGAACGCGCCGGCCACGCTCAGCGGGACGATCCGTGTGCGGTGCGGGGGGTTCGCAGCGAGCTCGGCGAGCTGCTCCACGGTGCCCCCGGCGACGACCTGGCCGGAGCCGTTGTCATTGGCTGGGGTGAGCCCGTACTTCTCGAGCGCGGCCATCACCTCGTCACGGTCGCCGCCGATGACGGCCGACATCGACGTGGGCCATGCGGCGCTGGCCGCGGCCATCGCCTTGCCGCGCTCACGCACGAGCACCATCGCGGCCTCGACGCTCATCACGTTCGTACCCGCGGCTGCGGTGATCTCGCCGACGCTGTGGCCGGCAACCACACCGACCCTGCTGAAGGCGGCGGACGGAGAGGGGAACAGCTCCAGGGAGGCGGTGATGCCGGCGGCGACGAGCAGCGGCTGGGCGATCGCGGTGTCACGGATGGTCTCGGCGTCCGCTTCGGTGCCGTAGTGGGCCAGGTCGAGCCCGGTCACCGCAGAAAGCCAGGCCAGCCGCGTGGCGAAGGTGGGGACCTCGAGCCATGCGGAGAGGAAACCGGGGGTTTGGGCGCCTTGGCCTGGAGCGACGATTGCTAGCACAACCTCATCGTTTCGTGAGGTTGCGGCAAACGGAGTAGTGGACGCTCTGAAGTTCTCGGCGTGTCGTTGTAGGAATGCTACAAACCGAGCCTGAAATGCCTCACGAAGCGAAGAGGCGACCCACGGTGACGGCCAGGCGCAGGACGTACGCGTCCCGGGGCGTGGTCGGGTTGTAGCCGGTGACGTCCTCGATGCGACGGAGCCGATAACGGACGGTGTTCGCATGCACGTACAGCGCTCTGGACGACGCCTCGATCGACCCGCCGTGGTCGAGGAACGCCACGAGCGTGCCGAGGAGCTCACCCCCGGCTCGGCCGAGCGGTTCGTAGATGTCGGAGGCGAGCGCGCGCCTCGCGTGGCCGTCTCCCGCCAACGCCCGCTCGGGAAGCAGGTCGATCGCCGCCACCGGCCGCGGGGCCTCGGGCCAGGCGACCGCACTGCGGCTGCCGGAGAACGCCGCCCGAGCCGACTGGCCTGCGTCGACGAGCCGGTCCACCAGGGGACCGACGACGATCGGGCCGTCCCCGAAGAAGCCCTCGAGGCGACTCACTTCGGCCACCGCGTTGTCGGCCGAGTCCAACGCGCCACCCAGCACGACGACGAGTCGATCTCCTTGCGTGGCCACCAGCGCGTCGAGCCCGGCGCGGGACGCGGTCTTCCGAAGCTGCTCCACCGCCAGCTCCGTACCTGTCGGGGCCATGCCGACGACGACGGCGACGGACTCGGGGGAGTGCCACCCCAGGGTCGACGCCCGCGACACGAGGTTCTCGTCGGCCTCGCCACGCACCACGGCGTCGACGACGAGGCTCTCGAGCCGTGCGTCCCAGGCGCCGCGCGTCTCCGCGGCCGTCGCGTACAGCTCAGCCGCGGCGAAGGCGACCTCGCGGCTGAAGTAGACGATCGCGGTCGACAGCACCGCGCGGTCGCTGCGGGGCATCTGGGTAACCGTCTGCTCGACCACCTCGACCGTCGTCCGTACGAGCTCGACGGTCTGGTGCAGCGAGATCCGGCGCATCACCGACCGGGGCGCCACGTCGAACAGTCCGGCCGCCGAGACCGGCTCGTCGCCCTCGTCGGCCAGCCAAGCCACGAACAGGTCGATGCCGGCGCGGGCCACGATGCCGATCCACGACCGGTGCTCGGGTTCCATGGTGCTGAACCATGCGTAGCGGCCGTCCATCTCGGCCAGCGTCGCCGTGGTCATCTCGGCCGACTGGGTCGAGAGCCGGCGCACCATCGCCGACCGTGCCCGCGACGACGGGACCAGCGTGCGGCCGCTCACCCGCAGTGGTCCGTTCGATCCTCGGGTGGCCATAGGGCACAGCGTAGGGTGTGGAAAGTGCCGAACCCCAGTGCTCGCATCCCGGCCTCGCCGGTGGCCGCGCTCCGCGAGATCTCGTACTGGCTCGACAGGGCCCGTAGCGACTCACGCCGGTCGACAGCCTTCCGCGCCGCCGCGAACATCCTGGAAGGTCTTCCTGCCGACGAGTACGAGGCGCGTGGCGCAGCAGGGTCGTGGTCGAAGGTGGCAGGGCTCGGGCCCAGCTCGGCCACGGTGATCACTCAGACGCTCGCCGGCAGAGTGCCGGACTATCTCGCCAAGGTCCGTGCTGCGGCGAAGCCGTTGGCCACCGCGGGGCAGGAGCTCCGCCGGCAGCTGCGCGGCGACCTGCACTGCCACACGGAGGAGTCCGACGGCAGCGCGCCGGTCGAGGAGATGGTGGCGACGGCTGCGATGCTCGGGCATGAGTACCTGCTGATCACCGATCATTCGCCCCGGCTCACCGTGGCGCATGGCCTGAGCGCCGAGCGGCTCGCCGAGCAGGGGACGCGGATCGACGATCTCAACGCGGCCTCGCCCGTACGGGTGCTGAAGGGGATCGAGGTCGACATCCTTGATACGGGCGCCCTCGACCAGACCGCGGCAGCCTTGGCGGCCCTCGACATCGTGGTCGCGAGCGTCCACTCCACGCTGAACCAGGACGCGGAGTCGATGACCCTTCGCATGGTCGGGGCGATCGCGAACCCGCGCACCAATGTGCTCGGCCACTGCACGGGGCGGCTGGTCGAGGGGGAGCGTGGCTTGCGCAACGAGTCCCGGTTCGACGCGGAGGTGGTGTTCGAGGCGTGTCGGCAGTTCGGCGTGGCCGTCGAGATCAACTCGCGACCGGAACGCCGGGACCCGCCGACGAGGCTCCTCGAGCTGGCGCGGAATATCGGCTGCTTGTTCAGTATTGACACCGACGCGCACGCCCCCGGCCAGCTCGAGTTCCTCGACTACGGGTGCGAGCGTGCCCACAGCATGGGGATCCCGGCCGAACGCATCGTGAACACCTGGCCGCTGGAGAGGTTGTTGGCGTGGGCCAAGAGTTGAGGACTGCCGTCCGTCTCGATCTCACGGGCTGTGGCTCCGACGCGGGACATGACAAGATTGCCCCGAGCTAGTTGCAACGAAAGGTATCTGGTGATCCCACGCGACGAGGGCGGCCCCGTACTCAACGGGCTGCCCACGAACCTGCCCGACACAGACCCGGACGAAACCGG
>JAYUEA010000419.1:0-3750 GCA_043739465.1 Propionibacteriaceae bacterium | reverse complement strand
AGCGGATGCTGGCCGACCTGGTCCCGGGGGAGCCCGCGGCGCGGGATGATGCGTCCGTGGCGATCACGACCTGGCTGGCAGAGCGCGGCGCGTGGGGCGTCCGTACGCACACCGTGGCCCCGCACGTGACGGCGGTCGCCATCGCGACGAGACTGGGGCAGTGATGAGGCGGCTGGGCGGCGAGCTCTACGACACGTACATGCAGGCTGACCGGATCGAGATCGTAGGGATCGCGGCGAGCGGCGTGCACGGCGTGTACGCCGACGAGGCCGAGGACGCGCAGCCCTTCGTGGTCGACGCGGTGCTCTGGACCAACGTCTCCGAGGCCGTCGCCAGCGACAGGCTCGAGTCGACCATCGACTACGTGGCCGCCAGCGGGCTCGTCCAGCAGATCGTCGAGGCGTCGCACGCGAAGCTCATCGAGACGCTGGCCGATGAGCTCTGCCAGGCCCTGCTCACCAACGTCCACGCCCTCGCCGTACAGGTCACCGTCCACAAGCCGCGCGCCGCTCGCGACGCGCGTGCGGCCGACGTGAGCATCACGCTGGCGAGGACGCGATGAGGGCTGCGTTCGGTCTCGGGTCCAACCTGGGCGACCGCGTCGCCCACCTGCGCGCCGCTGTGGCCGGCCTGGCTGCGGGCGGCGTCGACAACCTCGAGGTGTCCTCGGTCTACGAGACCGACCCGGTCGGCGGCCCCGAGCAGCCCGACTACCTCAACGCTGTCGCGGTGGGGGACACGTCGATGGCCGCCACGGAGCTGCTGAGCCTGGCGCGTTCCCTCGAGCTGGCAGCCGAGCGTGTACGGACCGTGCGCAACGCCCCTCGTACCCTCGACGTCGACCTTCTCGCTGTGGGTGACGTCGTGCTGGTCACCGAGAACCTCACCGTCCCGCATCCGCGGGCTCACGAGCGGGCGTTCGTGCTCGTGCCATGGGCCGAGGTCGACCCGACCTTCATGGTGCCCGGGCGCGGCGTGGTCACGGACCTGGCCGCCACGGTCGACCCTTCGGGAGTGCGCCCCGGACCGGTCGTCGACCTGCGAGGTGCCCATGCCTGATCCCACACCCGGGGTCCGCCCCACGAGGGTCCGCGCCCTCCTGATCTGGGCTCTCATCGGCGCCGGCCTCACGCTGATCCTGATGATCGCCGTGAACGCGTACGAGCTGACGATGCCGACCGTGCCCTGGTCGACCCCCGTCCTGCTGTTCGTCGCCGCCGTGGCGGGGACGGTGCTCGCGCGGATCACGTACGTGCGGAACCATGTCGCGCGGCAGCCCCAGGACCCGGTGCGGGCTGTCGCGGTCCTCGCCATCGCCAAGGCGATGCTGATCGGGGGCTCGTTGCTCGCCGGCGGCTACCTCGTCTTCGCCCTGTTCAGCGTCGGGCACCTGGACGCGCCGCTGCCGCGGCAACGGCTGGTCATCGGCCTGATCTCCACCGTCGCGTCGCTCGCGGTGGTGGTGGCCGGCTGGGCGACCGAGCGCGCCTGTCGAGCGACGGACGACGACGACGAAAACCCCGACACGTAGGCTCACCTCACGCGGAGTCGATGCGTTCCGTCTTACGCTGACCGCGTGTCTTCCCCACAGCGTTCCCAGCCTGTCTCTCCGCATCGCCGCCTGGCCGAGGTGTCGCTGGCCATCGGGTGCGCCTTCGCCGTCTCCGCTCTCCTCGTCAACCCCTGGTTCGCACGGGTCGGCCTGGTCGTCCTCGCGGTGACCGCCGTCCTCGCCGTCCGGGAGGCGTGGAAGGAGGTGGTCGACACCAAGATCGACGGCCACAACCAGCTCATCGCCACAGAGAACACCCACCAGGAGCTGCTGTTCGAGACGCGGCAGTCGGCGGCGATCGTGAGTGAGGTGCTGCGCACGCGGAACTCCGTCCTCGCCGAGACGTTGACTGCGACCCGCTCCGAGCTCACCGTCACCCGCGCCGAGGTCATCGAGCGCAACCGCCTGATCACCGACCAGATCCGCGCCATGTCCGCGATGCGCGGCGACCTCGCAGCCGCGCGCGTCGAGAGGGACGAGCTGGCCGGTCACGTCACTATGCTCATCGGTCGCGTCAGCCGGCTCGAGGACCACATGGCGACAGACTCCGCCGAGGTGCTGAGCCTCCCGCGCCGAGTGCAGCGTCCCGAGCGCGAAGCCAACTGGGACACCGGCGAGCTCCCGGCCGTCGCCGAGCTGCCGCAGCTCCCGGCGATGAGCCCCGCGACGCCCGTCTGGAAGCACGCCTGAGCTTTCCCGTTCCGCAAACCTCTGAGCGCCGTACCCGGATGGGGTCGGCGCTCAGGTCGATTCGGGGCAGCCATGCCACGAGAGGGTGTTCCTACTTCGCGAGGTCGCCGGCCACGTAGCCGATAGACGCGACCGCGAGCGGAAGATCAACCGTGCGGGTGCCCGGGAGGGCGACCTCGAGCGCGGCCATGTTCGCGAAGCTCGGCGTGCGGAGCTTGAGCCGCCAGGGCACCTTCTCGCCGCGCGACACCAGCCACCACCCGGAGCGGCCCAGCGGCGCCTCCACCGCGTGGTACGTGTCGCCAACGGGCACCCGCAGCACCTTGGGCAGCCTCACCGAGACCGGCCCGTCCGTACGTTCGGAGCCCTCCACGGCTGCCACCACCAGTGCGGCGGTCTGTGTGAGCTCGTCTGCCCACGTGAGGAGCCGTGAGACGGCGTCGCCTGCGATGTCCTGGCCGGACGAGGGTGGGGTGAGAGCGAGGTCGCCGTAGGCGAGGTACGGGGTCGTACGCCGCAGGTCGGTGTCGACGCCCGCCGCACGCGCGGCGGGACCCGTCACCCCGTAGGTGCGGGCTCGCTCGGGGTCGATCACGGCGATGCCGCGCGGCAGCCCCGCTGCGACGATGGCGGCGCGTACGAGTGGGCCGAGGGCGCCGATCTGGCGGGCGAGGCCCGCCTCGGCATCAAGCCAGTGCGGGTCGGCGTCGGTGGAGAGGCCGCCGAGTCGGCACAGCATGGGGTGCACGCGGTTGCCGGAGAGGTCGGCGAGCTGCTCGCGGAGGGCTTCACGCGCGTCGTGGAGATGCCGCGCGAGTACGGAGTCGGGCGCCAGCACCGAGGGCACCGCTGACAGGCTTCCCAGGTGGCTGTGCAGGCGGGCGTGCTCCGCGAGCACCGTACGCAGCCAGGCCGCCCGAGGCGGCGGCACGAGATGCAGCGCGGCCTCGATCGTCAGCACCGCGCCCAGCTCGCCGACGAACGGCGCCTGCCAGTCGTGCCGGTTGGCCAGCGCGAGAACCTGTCGGTAGTCCCGCACCTCGAACAGCTTCTCCGCTGAGCGGTGTCCGGCCCCAGGTCGGATCTCAGCCTCCGCGACGATGCCGTCAGGCGCCCCGCACAAGATCTCCACCAGGCCGCTGCGGCTCGGGTGGTCAGGCCCGAGGTCGAGGTGCACACGCTCCGCCGAGGGGACGCCCAGCGGCGCCCCCAGGACGTACGTGGTCACCGCTGATAGTCCGACGACGCCCGTACGACCAGCTCCGGGGAGAACCTCACCTGCTTGACCGTGTCCGTGAGCAGGAGGTCGGCGGCGTTCCAGCCGATGGCGTGCATGGGCTGGCGGACCGAGGTCAAGGGCGTGCGCAGCTCGTTGATGATCGGCACGTCGTCGTATCCGACCACGGCCATCTCCGTCGGCACGTCGACGTTGCGCTCGCGCAGCACCCGCATCACGCCGAGCGCGACGGTGTCGCTCACGCAGAAGACGGCGGTCGGACGGTCGTCAC
>JAYUEA010000418.1:0-3752 GCA_043739465.1 Propionibacteriaceae bacterium | reverse complement strand
CTCGAACGAGTAGCCGTCAGCGTGGCGAGGTTGCTCGGGACGGAGCCGAGGAGCTTGCGCGCGGCTGCCTTCAGCGAGGCGGCGAGGGCGAGAAGCTGCTGGATTCCCGTGGCTCGAGGACCTCAACCGCGAATGCCGACAGTTGTGACCGGATCGTGACCCGGACGGTGCGTCCAGCAGGCGAGATGTCTGGCATGCTGTGAAAACCACCATGTGGTCCAAAGCCTGGGGGGCTGCTGGGAGTATCCCGCAGCCCCTTGGTGCTGTCCGGGGCTCTGCTGGTGGCCCTTCCAGGTGTTGTTGGCCCCTTCGGGGCAGTTTCGACCAGCGCCGCCGAATGGTCGGGCCCCATCCCTCACACGATCTGCGCGATGGGCGTCGGCTCCTTCGCGGACTCGGTGCCGCGGTCGAACGATGACGCGCCGAGCTTTCCGCTGACGAGGGCAAACGCCCCAGCGAGGACGAGGTAGGCGACGGCCAGTCCGAGGAAGATCGTGACAGACCTGCCGTCAGCGGGAAGCACGGAGGCGGCGATCACCGAGGCGAGTACGAGCGCGGCGTTGAAGATCATGTCGTACAGGATGAAGACGCGGCCCTTGTAGGCGTCGTCGATGTGGGCCTGTACCAGCGTGTCCGTACAGATCTTGAACGACTGCGCGATGAGGCCGAGCAGGAACGAGGCGGCCACGAGGGTGGCGCGCTGGAACACCGACCCCGGGAACGCCTGGACGACGGCCGCAGAGATGCCGAGCACGATCATCCAACGTCGTACGCCCACGCGCGCGGCCATCGGCGGCGTGATCGCCGACGCGGCGAAGAAGCCGATCCCGGTCGCCAGGGCCCAGATGCTCAGCTCGGCCATCGCCTCGTTCACCTCGGTGACCGAGTGGAAGTGGTTGCGGTAGATGAGGATCGTGCCGACCATCGCGACGCCCCAGAGCACGCGCTGCGCGCCGAGCGTTACGAGGCCCAGGGCCGCGGGCTTGTGGTGGGCCAGGTGGCCGAGGGCCGCGAGGAGTCCCTTGAAGACGTCGCGGGCGGTGTGGTGGTGCTGCCGGTCCGGTCCGAGCGCCTGTCTATCGAAGCGGCTGGCCAGGAACGCCGACGTCGCGAACCCGCACGCGGCAAGGGCGAACGCGAACGCGTCGGCCTGGTAGACGGGCATCACCTTGCCGAGCGCGAACCGCGCCCCGAACACGACGACGCCGCCGATGACCGCGCCCAGCGGGCCGACCAGGGGCATCACCGTGTTGGCCGACAGGTACTCGTCAGGCTCGACGGTGTGGGCCAGCGACGACGAGATCGCGGCCAGCAGGAACCGGTTGGCGCTCAGCGCGACGAGGGCGACCGCGGCGAGGGCGTACTGCATCGGCGCCGTCCGGTTCCCGGAGAACACGATGGCGCCGATCGTCAGCGCCACCACGACGCGGCAGGAGTCGGTGATCATGATGATCTGGCGGCGCGACCAGCGGTCGAGGACCGTGCTGATGAACGGGCCGAGAACGCTGAACGGCAGCAGCGTGAGGGCCAGGATCGCGGCGATCGACCAGCCGTCGGGCTGCTGGTAGGGCGAGAACAGGACGTACGAGGCGAGGCCGACCTGGACGCAGCCGTCAGCCGTCTGGGTGATGATGCGCAGCAGCAGAAGACGCCGGAACGCGAGGTGTCGCCACAAGTCGGCGACGCTGGAGAAGACCCGCACGCTGCGCTCCTGTTCGGCGCCCTCGGCAGGCGACCGGTTGAAGCGTACCTGGCAGCGCTGATCCGGCGGCTGTACGTTGGGTGAGGACTTGGGGTCGCCGAGGCCCCTTCACGAGGAGGTTCCGTGAACGCCGCGTCGAGTGGTCGCGCCGAGGACGCCCGGATCAGGGCGGAGCTGGCCGCCTCATCGGGCCGGTACGAGTCGGAGCGGGCGCAGATCCTCATCGACGCGTTCGTCATGAAGGCCATGGAGCTGGGCATCGCGCCGGAGCCGCTGCGAGCCCGCACGTTCTCGGGCGCGGAGGTGAAGACCGACAAGGTCGGCTGGTACATCCGCAAGAACCGCTCCATCGCCGTCGGTACGGATGGCGGCTACTACCAGCTCACGGTCCCCGGCGGCTCGGGCCTCATCGACAGGCTTCGCGGTGTGCGCCTCAAAGCCACCCCGTCCCCGCTCGTCGTCGGCCGCGGCGGCCGCGACGGCGAGACCGGCGACCTCACCGACTTCCTCGACAGGGTGCTGGATCAGAAGCGCTGACGCTCGGGGAGAGTATCTGTACTGATCAGGGAGACATCCGGTACTGCTCGCGGGGAGACCCTGTGCTCCTCGGGGGAGATCCTGTACCCCTCGCGGGGAGATCCTGTACTGGCCGGTCGACAAGCCGCCGATTGCTCCGGCATCGAATGTGGCTCTTCACAAACGAGGGTGCAGTCGTGGTCTGAACCCGCCGGTCTCGAATACTGATCTGGCGATGTAGTTGGTTAGGTTGCGGAACCGAGGCCTGTGCCACGGAGGTGTTCGAGGCGGCCAAGGATGGCTTCGGTGGGCCCGTTGCTGGTGTGGGGCCAGTCGAGGTAGGCGGGGATGTCGGCGCCGCGCTTCTTGAGAGCCGCCCGAGCGTGATGACCCGGTCAGGGCGGCGGGAGAGCCGCGGCTGACCGAGTAGATGGGTTGTCGCATGAGCTCACGGTTCCGCTCCGGGTTTCGCGGTTAGCCGCGACCATCGGTTGGTAGACGACCCCGGTGGCCTCGACCTCGAGGTGCTCATCGGTGGCGAACAAGGTCTACAGTCGCTGCTTCTTCTGTCGGTGAGCAGGCCGTTCCCGTGTGTAGCCTGCGCCGGGCGCTGCAGAGGGGTGGCTCTGGGGGTCGCGGTCAGCGTGAATGGCTGGACTCGGCGGCGGCATCGGTCCAGCGCGTCGATGGCCAGACACCGGATAGCCTCAGGGAGACGCGAAGGATGTGATGTGTGACAGATCGCGGGTACGACCTCGTAGTGGTAGCCAACCGGCTCCCGGTGGACTTCTCGGTGTCCCAGGACGGCGAGATCAGCTGGACCCGGTCCCCTGGCGGTCTGGTGACCGCGCTCGGGCCGGTCATGCAAGGGGCCGGCGGCGTGTGGGTCGGCTGGTCGGGCGCCCCCGACATTGAGCACGAACCGTTCGACGCCGACGGCGTGCGGGTCGTCCCGATCGCACTGTCAGCGTCGGACGTCGAGCTCTACTACGAGGGCTTCTGCAACGACACGCTCTGGCCGCTCTACCACGACGTCATCGAGCCGCCGACCTACCACCGGCCCTGGTGGGACGCCTACCGGAGGGTCAATCGGCGGTTCGCCGAGGAGGCCGCAGCGCAGGCGGCGCCCGGCGCGATCGTCTGGGTCCACGACTACCAGCTCCAGCTGGTGCCCGCGCTCGTGCGGGAGTTGCGCCCGGACGTGCGGATCGGCTTCTTCAACCACATCCCGTTCCCGCCCCTCGAGATCTTCGCGCAGCTGCCGTGGCGCAGCCAGGTGGTCAACGGCCTACTAGGCGCGGACCTCG
Source organism: Propionibacteriaceae bacterium (assembly GCA_043739465.1). Lineage (GTDB taxonomy): Bacteria > Actinomycetota > Actinomycetes > Propionibacteriales > Propionibacteriaceae > Fen-668. The sequence goes on along the minus strand of JAYUEA010000418.1, from coordinate 227 downwards.
TCGGCTTCCAGCGCGCGAGCGACGCGGCCAACTTCGTCCGCGCGGTACGCCGCTTCACGGACCTGACCACACTTGGCGAGGTCATAACGGTGACCGAGGCCGGCGTGGACCGGCGGCACGTGCGCGCCGCCGCCTTCCCGATCTCGATCGACTCCGGTCATTTCGACAGCCTGGCCCGAAGCCCCGAGGTGATAGCACGGTCGCGGGAGATCCGGGCCGAGATCGGC
>JAYUEA010000417.1:0-11423 GCA_043739465.1 Propionibacteriaceae bacterium | reverse complement strand
ACCTCACGTACTGCGGGGATGCCGAGGTCGGCGACGGCGCGAACATCGGCGCCGGCACGATCTTCGCCAACTACGACGGGGTCCACAAGAACCGTACGAAGGTCGGCAAGGCGTCGTTCATCGGGTCGAACTCGGTGCTCGTGGCCCCGGTCGAGATCGCCGACGGCGCGTACGTGGCCGCAGGCTCTACCATCACGGACTCGGTCGGACCGGGAGATCTGGCGATCGCCCGCGGCAGACAACGCAACATTCCAGGCTGGGTCTCCAGCCGACGGGCGGGGTCGAAGACCGAAGCCGCAGCTATCGAGGCCCTCGGGGCCAAGGAGGGCGACCAGCAGTGAGCAGCGGTCTGACGAAGAAGAACCAGAAGCACCTCATGCTCTTCGCGGGGCGATCACATCCGGCGCTCGCGAACGAGGTGGCCTCGCTCCTCGACGTCGACCTGGTTCCGATGCGAGCGGTGACGTACGCGAACTCGGAGATCTACGTGCGCTTCGAGGAGTCCGTACGAGGCTCCGACGCGTTCGTCATCCAGTCCCACCACGCGCCCGTCAACGAGTGGATGATGGAGCAGCTGATCATGGTCGACGCGCTGAAGCGGGCGTCGGCGAAGCGGATCACCGTGGTCTCGCCCTTCTACCCCTATGCCCGCCAGGACAAGAAGCACGCCGGCCGCGAGCCGATCTCGGCGCGCCTGATGGCCGACCTGTACGCAGCGGCCGGAGCGACCCGCATCATGTCCGTCGACCTCCACGCGGCCCAGATCCAGGGCTTCTTCAACGGCCCCGTCGACCACCTGCACGCGCTGCCACTGCTGTGCGAATATGTGAGCCAGAAGTACGGGTCCCAGGACCTTGTCGTCGTCTCCCCGGACGCCGGCCGCGTGCGCATGGCGGACCAGTGGACCGACAGGCTCGGCTGCACGCTGGCGATCATCCACAAGCGCCGCGACCCGAACGTGGCCAACACCGTGGCCGTCCACGAGGTCGTCGGTGAGGTCGACGGCAAGGTCTGTCTGCTCGTCGACGACATGATCGACACCGCCGGCACGATCTGCCTCGCCGCCGATGCCTTGATGGCGCGCGGCGCGAAGGCTGTGATCGCGGCCGCGACCCACGCCGTACTCTCAGGGCCGGCCGCCGACCGCCTCAACCGGTCGGCGTTCGACGAGGTCATCGTCACCAACACCTTGCCGATCGACCCGGCCGTACACATCGACTGCCTCACCGTCCTCTCGATCGCCCCGTTGATCGCGAAGGCGATCAAGGAAGTCTTCATGGAGGGCTCGGTCACCAGCCTCATGAGCGAGCACTGACTTCCGTACGGTAAGTCGCCCAGCCCAGCTCCGTGCCGGGTTCATCACGTGAAGTGGGTGAATCGGATGTTCACACGGCGGATTCGCGATGTGAAGGTCCGATTCACCTACTTCACATGATGAACCGACGGCGGGGCTTCGCGCCGAACCTAGCCGTCGACCGGGCTCTGACACGGGGCGACTGGCCTCAGAAGGCCTCTGTCGCCAGGCGCACGGCCACGGCCAGCATGGTGAGGCCGACGAGGATGTCAACGACGCGCCAGGTCGAGGGTCGTCCCAGGGGACGCGACAGGGCGGTCGCTCCGAAGCCGAGTGCCGTGAACCAGACGATGCTGCCCGTGCCGGCGCCGGCCGCGAAGGCCCAGCGGTCTCCTCCGCGCTGCGTGGCGAGGGTGCCGAGCATGACGACGGTGTCCAGGTAGACGTGGGGGTTGAGGAACGTCAGGGCCAGCGCCGTGGTGACGATCGAGCGGCGGCCCACGGACTTGCCGGACTCGAGCACCTGAGGGTGCAGCGCCGACCGGAACGAGCGGAAGGCGAACCACAGCAGGTACGCGACGCCGCCCCAGGTGAGCGCGACGAGAAGCCAGGGGACGTACGTCACGAGCGCCCCGATCCCCAGCGTTCCCGCGGCGATCAGCAGAAGGTCGCTCACGGCGCAGATCACCACGACCTCGCCGACGTGCTCGCGGCGCAGGCCCTGCCGCAGCACGTACGCGTTCTGCGCCCCGATGGCCACGATCAGCGAGAGGCCGGTCGCAAGCCCGGTGAGGTAGGTGGTCAGCACGGGGTACTGCCTATCGGCCCCACCAAGGGTCCCGCAAACCGACGACGCGCCCATGACCTGGGGGTGCGAGCCCACCTCTGGTCGTAGCCCCACACCAGGGGCGTAGGACCGGGGTCCCCTTCTGATGACATTCTTCTCACTGCCAGGCCCCAGCGTCGGCGCCGACGGGATGCTCGATGGCGAACCTTCCCGGGGAGAAGGACTGGCCGCAGGGCATATGCCCTTGTGAGGGCGAAGAGAAGGACGTTCATGCGCGAGGCATCAGCCCAGCTGACCTCGATCACGTACGTGGTCACGAACAGGCTCGGCAACCCATCCAAGGGCTCGACCGCTGTCGAGTACGGGCTTCTGGTGGCGCTGATCGCGGCGGTGATCGTCGCAGCGGTGTCGATGTTGGGCAACAACCTGAGCTCCCTGTTCCACTCGCTCGGCACCACGATCCACCAGCTGCAGGCGAGCGCCTCCGCGACGAACTCGGGCTAGGCTACGGAACCGTACTCACGGTTCTGCAGTCAGGGGAAACGATGGCGTTCACACCCCGTCCGGCAACGGCGGCGACACTGGCCGTACGCGAGGCCCGCGACTTCCTGCTGGACCACAGCACCGACTATGACGCGGCCGTCGGTGGCTTCAGCTGGCCCGAGCTCGACGAGTTCAACTTCGCGACCGAATGGTTCGACGTCGTGGCCGGCGAGCACCCTGACCGCAACGCGGTCACCATCGTGTCGTCGGACCTCGTCGCCTCGTCGTGGACGTACGCGCAGCTGTCGCAACGCTCCGACCAGGTGGCTCGCTGGCTGCGGAGCCTCGGGCTGGGCGCGGGCGACCGGGTCATCGTCATGCTCAACAACACGATCGAGCTGTGGGAGCTGTTGTTCGCGCTCCTCAAGATCCGTGCGGTGGCGATCCCGACCTCGACCCTGCTGAGCGCCACAGACCTCGCCTACCGCGTCGACCACGGGCACGCCAAGGCGGTCGTCGCGCCCACGACCTTGCACGCCCGCGTCGACGTCCTGCCGAAGTCGATCCTGCGCATCGGTGTCGGCGACCAGGCGCCGGACGGATGGTTCGCGTTCAGCGAGTCGGAGAAGGCGCCCACGTCCTACTCGCCGAGCGCTCCGACCAAGGCCTCGGACCTCAGCCTGCTGTACTTCACCTCCGGGACCACGTCGCGCCCGAAGCTCGTCCGGCACACGCATGTCTCGTACCCCGTCGGTCACCTCTCGACGATGTGGTGGCTGGGTGTACGACCCGGCGACGTCCACCTGAACATCTCGTCGCCCGGCTGGGGCAAGCACGCGTGGAGCAACTTCTTCTCGCCGTTCCTCGCGCAGGCGACCGTATTCGTCTTCAACTACGACCGGTTCGACGCCGGCGCGCTCATGAAGGTCATGGACACCTACGACGTGACCAGCTTCTGCGCCCCCCCGACCGTGTGGCGGATGCTCATCCAGGCCGACCTCACGCAGCTCACCAAGCCGCCGCGCGAAGTCGTGGGTGCGGGTGAGCCGTTGAACCCCGAGGTGATCAGCAAGGTCCGCACCGCCTGGGGACAGACGATCCGCGACGGCTTCGGGCAGACCGAGATGACCTGCAGCGTCGGCAACTCGCCGGGGCAGCGGGTCAAGGACGGGTCGATGGGCCGCCCGATGCCGGGCTACCCGGTGGTGCTGCTGGACCCGGTGACGGGCGAGCCGAGCCCGTCCGAGGGCGAGATCTGCCTCGACCTGTCGAAGCCGATCCTGGGGCTGATGGACGGGTACGATGCTGACCAGGCCATGACCGACGAGGCGTGCCGTGCCGGGTACTACCACACCGGCGACATCGCGAGCTGCGATGCGGACGGCTACCTCACCTACGTGGGCCGCTCCGACGACGTCTTCAAGGCCTCCGACTACAAGATCTCCCCGTTCGAGCTGGAGTCGATCCTGCTGGAGCACCCGTACGTGACCGAGGTAGCCATCGTGCCCAGCCCCGACCCCGTACGACGTGCGGTGCCGAAGGCGTTCGTCACGCTCGCGCGGGACATCGCGGCCAACCCGCAGGACGCCGCCAAGGCGATCTTCGAGCACGCCCGAGAGCGGCTCAGCGCGTACCAGCGGGTGCGCATCATCGAGTTCGTCAACGAGCTGCCCAAGACGATCTCGGGCAAGATTCGGCGCGTCGAGCTGAGGGAGCGGGAGGCCATCCGGTTGGCCGATCCCGAGCCCGACACCGAGGGCCAGTTCCACGAGAAGGACTTCCGGTAGGGACGAGGCGGACCCGGTTTCCTCGCAGCCCCCAGAATCCGGTAACCTGTCCGGGTTGCCTCGGCGAGGGGCGGGCCGGTCTCCCGGCCACCCGTGATCGACTAGGACCTCCCTCGACGAGCCCCGCGCGGCTTGACGCCGCAACACGTACGAGGTTGAGGAGAACCAGATGGCTGATCAGATCACGCTCAGCGCCGCGGCGCGTTCCGAGTTCGGCAAGGGAGCGTCCCGTCGCCTGCGTCGCGACAACATGGTGCCTGCGGTGCTGTACGGCCACGGCACCGACCCCGTCCACATCAGCCTGCCGGCTCACGAGACCCAGCTCGCCATGCGTGCGGCGAACGTGCTGCTGTCGCTGGAGTTCGACGACGGCACCTCGCAGCTCGCGCTGCCGAAGCAGGTCCAGAAGGACCCGGTGCGCGGAACCATCGAGCACCTCGACCTGGTCATCGTGAAGCGTGGCGAGAAGGTCACCGTGCAGGTGGCGATCGTCGTCGTCGGCGACCACTCGGCCGACGTCATGGTGAACGTCGACCAGAACACGGTCACCCTCGAGGTCGAAGCGACCAACATCCCCCAGCAGATCGAGGTCGACGTCACGACCCTCCAGGCCGGGCAGGTCATCACGGCCAAGGACCTGGTCCTGCCGGCCGGTGCGGTCTACGTCGGCGAGTCCGACCAGATGATCCTCGCGGGTCACGGCGTCCAGTCGCAGGCGGCGCTGGACGCTCAGCTCGCCGAGGCCGTCGGCTCGATCAGCGAGGCGCCGGCGACCCCGATCGCGGCTCACGCGGCCGAAGAGGAGTAAGCGGCTCGCATGGCATGGCTTGTGGTGGGGCTCGGGAATCCGGGCCCCACTTACGCGTCCAACCGGCACAACGTCGGCGCGATGGTGGCGGCCGAGCTCGCGCGTCGGGGCGCCGTCACGTTCCGCAGTCACGCGTTGTTGCGCGCCAACACCGCTGACGTCCGGGTCGGGCCGAACGGCGTGGGTTCCGTGGGGACCGACGCTGTCCGGGTGGTGCTGGCGACCACCCGGACGTACATGAACGAGTCCGGCGGTCCGGTCGGCAAGGTCATGGCGCACGACAAGATCGACGCCGACCACCTCGTTGTGATCCACGACGAGCTGGACATCGACTTCGGCAAGATCCGTACGAAGTTCGGTGGCGGCGACAACGGGCACAACGGGCTGAAGTCGATCCGCAAGGTCATCGGCACCGGCGACTTCTTCCGGGTGCGCTGGGGCCTCGGGCGACCGCCTGGCCGCCAGGACCCGGCCGACTTCGTACTCTCCGACTTCCCGAAGTCGCTCGCCGAGGACGTCGCCGTCGAGGTCCAGCGGGCCGCGGACACAGTCGAGTGCCTGATCATGTACGGGCTCGACGCGGCGCAGCAGAAGTACAACTCCTGACGGCGCTGCGCCGCTCTTGGCGCGGTTCGCCCCGTCCCGAAGGCTCGAGCCGATTCCTGGTCGTTATGGGGACCGTGTCGAGTCTCGCATCGCCCTCGAGCCGCCTTCTGGTCGCAATGAGGACCTCTGACGGCGCCAATCCGACCACAAAGCGGCTCGGGCGACAGGGCGGTCGTCGACGGGCCACCATACCGACCAGATAGCGGCTCGGACGAGGTCACTGGCTCCCGGGCGGGGGCTGGGGAACCCAGGGCGAGGGCGGTGGTGGGAGGGGAGTGCCCCAACCCGGTTGCTGAGGCTGCGGACTGCAACCCGGTTGCTGAGGCTGCTGCGGACCCCACCGCGGCTGCTTCGGCTGCACCATCCACGCGGTGGGCGGTTGCGGCAGCTGCGGCTGTACGGGCGGGCGGTACTGCTGGATCGTCACCTCGGGCACGCGCCGGGCCGCCACGAGCAGGAACGGCAGCGCGACCGAACGCTCAAGTCGTACGGAGCCGGCGAGCTCCAGCTCCTGGAGGTGCGTGTCGGGCCTGGCCTTGCCGCGCGCGACAGCGTCACGGACGATCGCGAGCTCGGTGACGGCGTCGCAGAAGTGGCGCACCTGCGCCGCTGCTCGTGGGCCGGAGACGCTCGTCACCACGGCGAACCTGGCGCGACGTGACGGGAGGGTGGCCGGCCACGCGGCCCCGCGGTCCATGATCAGGTCCTCGGCCACCAGGCGCGGCAGCTGCAGGTTGAGCCGCGTGCCCTCGGACCGACGGCTGCGGATGGCGAGACCACCAGCTCGGCGAACAGGGGGACCCAGACGCACACGTGCGTGAGCAGGTAGCGGACCAGGCCGAGCGACGTAGACCCGTTCCAGATCGCGTGGAGGGTCATCGCGCGGTTATAGCCGCCCAGCCCGTACAGGACAGACGGTACCGACGAGAGTGGTGTCCCCGACGCTGCCCGCGCTGGACAGGTACAGCAGGTCCTCGACGAAGGCGAAGCCGAGGCCGACGAAGCCCGCGGACAGGAGAAAGCCGGTGAGCGTGTTCATCTCCGCAAGGCGGCGCCCCGCGCACCGCACGTTCGGGCGTCCACCGATCCAGATTTCGGTACCGCAGTCGCGTCTCTGAGGCGTCCAGAGGGAGTTCGTTGCATCTGCGGTACCGAAATCAGGATCGTGGCCTGGTGAGCAGCCCAGCGTAGCGGTCAGGCACTGTCGTACACCGCGGGTAGGGTGGTCGGCCGTGACGGTGAAGGGCCTGATTGGCGTTGTGGCGGCGGACCGCGTGGTGGGTCATGCCGTCGCCGAGGCGCGCGCAGGGCTGGCCGTCCTCGACGTGACGGCGCCTGCTGCGCTGCGACCGCTGCTGGCGGCGGTGTTCGCCGAGGGCACCGACCGCACGGTCCTGCTGGTCACGAGCACGTACCGCGAGGCCGAGCAGCTGACCGCCGAGGTCGCGTCGGTGCTCGGGTCCGATGACGTCTCGTACTACCCCGCCTGGGAGACGCTGCCCCACGAGCGACTCAGCCCACGATCGGACACTGTCGGTCGGCGCCTCGCGGTGCTGCGCCGCCTGACGGGGAACGGCGAGCTGCCGTGCCCGAAGGTCGTCGTCGCGCCCGTACGGTCGTTGCTCCAGCCCCAGGTCAAGGGCCTCGGCCAGATGCGGCCGGTCACCGTGACGGCCAGCGAGGACTACGACCCGTACGAGCTGGCGCGGGACCTGGTGGACGCCGCGTACGTGCGGGTCGACCTCGTCGAGCACCGCGGCGAGTTCGCCGTGCGCGGCGGCATCGTGGACCTGTTCCCGCCGACCGAGGAGCACCCGGTCCGTATCGACTTCTTCGGCGACACGATCGAGGAGATCCGCGTCTTCCAGGTCGCCGACCAGCGGTCCGGCGACGAGACCCGCGACCACGTCGTGGCCTATCCCTGCCGGGAGATGCTGCTGACGCCGGAGGTACGGGAGCGGGCGCGGCTGCTCGGCGAGGCGCACCCAGAGCTTCTCGACATGGTCGACCGGATCGCCTCCGGCCACGCTGTCGAAGGCATGGAGGCCCTGGCCCCGGCCCTTGTCGACGGGCTCGAGCTGCTGGTCGACGTGGTGCCCGACGACACCCTCGTCCTCGTCTGCGACCCCGAGCTGGTCCGGACCCGCGCGATCGACCTCGAGGCCACCTCCCAGGAGTTCCTCGCGGCATCGTGGGCTGCCTCGGCGGGAGGCGGCCAGGCGCCGATCGACCTCGGCGCGGCCGCGTACCAGTCGCTGGCCGACGTCCGTCACCAGGCCATCGGGCGAGGCCTGTCGTGGTGGTCGCTGTCGCCGTACGCGGCGGGGCCGGACGCCGCCGAGTACAGCCCGTCCGAGTCCGACGACGGGGGAGTCGTCGACCTGTCGGCCATCGCGGTCTCCGGCGTCGAGTCCCGCACGATCCCGGCCCAGGCCGTCGAAAGCTGGCACGGGGACACTGAGGCCGCCGTCGAGGACCTGAGGGAGGCGGCTGCCGCGGGCCTCCAGGTGGTCCTCACCGCCGAGGGGCATGGTCTCGCGAACCGCCTGTTCGAGCTCATGGGCGAGCACGGGGTCACGGCCACCGTCGTCGCCGACCTGGACGCGGCCCCTCAACCGGGCCTCGTCACCATCACCACCGCTGCGTTCCAGCACGGCCTGCGGTTCGACTCGGTCGGCCTGCGGATGTTCACCGCCTCCGACCTTGCCGGTCAGCAGGCCGCGGACAAGTCCGGACGGCGTCTGCCGAGCCGTCGGAAGAAGCAGATCGACCCGCTCGAGCTGACCACCGGCGACCCGATCGTGCACGAGCACCACGGCGTCGGCCGCTACGTCGAGCTCGTACAGCGCACGGTCGCGGGGGCGACCCGTGAGTACCTGGTGATCGAGTACGCGCCGAGCAAGCGCAACCAGCCCAACGACCGCCTGTACGTGCCGATGGACCAGCTCGACCTCGTGACGCGCTACGTCGGCGGCGAGTCGCCTGGGCTGGACAAGATGGGCGGCGTCGACTGGAACAAGCGGAAGACTCGCGCCCGCAAGGCCGTACGCCAGATCGCGGCGGACCTCATCAAGCTGTACGCGGCGCGGCAGGCTTCGCGCGGTCACGCGTTCGCCGCCGACACCCCGTGGCAGCGGGAGCTCGAGGATGCGTTCACGTACGTGGAGACGCCCGACCAGCTCGCCTGCATCGACGAGGTGAAGCGCGACATGGAGCGGGTCGTGCCGATGGACCGGCTGGTCTGCGGCGACGTGGGCTACGGCAAGACGGAGATCGCTGTACGAGCCGCGTTCAAGGCCGTACAGGACGGCAAGCAGGTCGCGGTGCTCGTGCCGACGACGCTGCTCGTCCAGCAGCACCAGGCGACGTTCTCCGATCGCTACGCCAGCTTCCCGGTCACGGTGGCGGCACTCTCGCGCTTCCAGACCGATGCCGAGGCCAAGGTCGTGCTCGAAGGAGTGGCCAACGGCAAGGTGGACGTCGTCGTCGGCACCCACCGGCTGCTGTCGAACGAAGTGAAGTTCCACGACCTCGGCCTGGTGGTCGTCGACGAGGAGCAGCGCTTCGGCGTCGAGCACAAGGAGTCGCTCAAGAAGCTGCGCCTCGACGTGGACGTGCTGGCGATGAGCGCCACCCCGATCCCGCGAACGCTCGAGATGGCGATCACGGGGATCCGCGAGATGAGCGTCATCACGACGCCGCCCGAGGATCGCCACCCGGTGCTGACGTTCGCGGGCACGTACGACGAGAGGCAGGTCGTCGCCGCGATCCGGCGCGAGCTGGCGCGCGAGGGCCAGGTCTTCTTCATCCACAACCGCGTGCAGTCGATCGACAAGACGGCGAAGCGGATCGCCGAGCTCGTCCCGGAGGCGCGGGTCGCGACGGCCCACGGGCAGATGGCCGAGAAGGATCTCGAGCAGGTGATGGTCGACTTCTGGGAGCGTCGCTCGGACGTGCTCGTCAGCACGACGATCATCGAGGCCGGCCTGGACATCGCGACCGCGAACACGCTGCTGATCGAGCGCGCCGACCTGCTCGGTCTGTCGCAGCTGCACCAGCTCCGCGGCCGCGTGGGGCGAGGCCGGGACCGTGGCTACGCCTATTTCTTCTATCCCCCCGAGAAGGCGCTCACCGAGAACGCCCACGGTCGACTGGCCACCATGGCCGCGCACACCGACCTCGGCGCCGGCATGCAGATCGCGATGAAGGACCTCGAGATCCGCGGCGCCGGCAACTTGCTCGGCGGCGAGCAGTCGGGCCACATCGCCGACGTCGGCTTCGACCTGTACCTGCGGCTCGTCGGCGAGGCCGTCGAGGAGTTCCGCGGCGACGCGCCCGAGCCGGAGCCGGACATGCGCATCGAGCTGCCCGTCGAGGCGCATCTGCCGACCGACTACATCGAGTCGGAGCGGCTGCGGCTCGAGATGTACAAGCGGCTCGCCGAGGTGCGCACCCCTGCCGACCTGGCCGCCGTCACCGCGGAGCTGCAGGACAGGTACGGGGACGCGCCCGAGCCCGTACAGGCGCTTCTTGCCGTGGCTGCGTTCCGGCTGCTGTGCCGCAGCCACGGTGTCACGGAAGTGGTCGGCATGCCGAGCACGATCCGGTTCGCGCCGGCCGGTCTACCCGACTCCCGCGAGCTACGGCTGAAGCGCATGTACCCGGGCACGATCATCAAGGAGCGCCAGCTGCTGGTGCCGCGCCCGACGACCGGTGCGGTGCCGCGCCTGCCTGTCGGAGGCCTCGGCCTGCTGGAGTGGGCCACGCAGGTCGTCACCAACGTGTACGAGACCAGCCCGGCCGTCTCGGTAGGCTGAGTCTCGATCCGCTCGAAAGGGAACCTCGTGCCTCGTCTTCGCGCCGCGCTCACCGCGCTCGCCCTCACCGTGACCGTGCTGCTGACCGGCTGCAGCCAGGGCGCACCCACGACCACCGCCGTCGTGAACGGCGCGGTGATCACGGAGGCGAGCGTCGATGCCGTGACGAAGGACTACATCGCAGTGGCCGGCGGCGACTGGTCCGCGACGCGCGCGCTGGTCGCGCGGCAGTACGTCCTCGGCACCGCATGCCGCCAGGTCGCCGCTGACAAGGGCATCTCGTTCTCGACCGCCACGAGCGACACCAAGATCTCCAAATACCCGCAGCTGGCCGAGCTGATCTCTCTGGGTGATGACCTCGGCGACGTCACGAAGGCTCTTTCCACCGACGAGTTCGCGGCTGCGATGAGCACCGTCGCCGTCACGCTGAACCCGCGGTACGGATCGTGGAAGGCCTACTCCGACATCACGATCACGGCTCTGCCGACCGGCTCACTGTCGGAGATCGCCCGGCGCTGACATGGGAGTCGACCTGCCCGAGGGCGACCAGCTGCGACGGCTGGTGTCGGTGATGCACGCGCTGCGTACGGGCTGCCCGTGGGATGCCCAGCAGACGCACACCTCGCTGCTGCACTACCTCGTCGAGGAGACCGCCGAGGTGGTCGACGCGATCGAGACGGGCACCGATGACGACCTGCGCGAGGAGCTCGGTGACCTGCTGCTGCAGATCGCGTTCCACTCCGAGCTCGCCTCGGAGCGCGACGCGTTCACTTTTCAGGACGTCGCCCGCGGCATCTGCGACAAGCTCGTCGCACGGCACCCGCACGTGTTCGCGGGCGAG
>JAYUEA010000416.1:0-3807 GCA_043739465.1 Propionibacteriaceae bacterium | reverse complement strand
TTGGATCAGCCTCCACTCGTACGTCTCCGCTGCCGGGTCTAGTGGGCGCTCACGCGCTGTTCTTCCGGCGGCTCCGGGGTGATGGCCCCATCCTCGCTGTGCGGACGACGGCGCCAGTCTAGCGTCACCTCGCGGCAACCCCTCGAGGGAAGATTCCAGGCTGACCTGCTGGACAGCACGAAAGGGGCGCCCGATCGGACGCCCCTCGTGGTGGATCGTGCTGCGGTCAGGCCTCGTTGGTCGGGTCAGGACCCTTGAGTGCGGTGCGGCGCGCGTAGTAGTCGTCGACGTCGACCTCACCCTTGGCGAGCCGCTCGTTGAGGAGCTTGAGCGCGCTCAGGTACGGGTCGTTCTCGACCGACATGGCGTGGTGAGCGCTCATGAAAGCCGGTGCGTGCAGCTGGCCGTTGCGGTACTTCTTGATGACGATGATCGCCAGCGTGACGAAGGCCGCGAACAGGATGAGGCTCGTCACGCCGTGCATGATGTAGGGCACGTAGCTGCCCGAAGTGCCGGTCGTCGGTGGCATATGACGCATAGGTTCTCTCCCCCTCATCGTCGCTCTCGCGACGCTCGTGTTCAACATGGCAAGTGTGCGCTTGGGCGAGTCACGGAACAACACCGGGGGCCTGTGATCTCCCTGTGAGTACGGGCCGGCGGCATGCGTACGTGTACGGCTGGATCAGTGGGAGAAAGGTGCCAGGTGCTTGACGAAGTGGTCGGAGATGATCCCGTACAGCTCCTCGTCGTGGTTGGCCCAGACGTCGTACAGGCGCGGCGTGAACGCCTCGAGGATCGCGCCGTAGCCGACGTGCAGCACCTGACGGCTGTCGATGACGTCAAGAAGCGACTCGAGCTGGTCATCGCTGGGGCTCGTCGGCACCTTCGCCGGGTCGCACGACAAGTGGTAGCTCTTGCGGTTCGCCTCGAAGCTCTCGAGCGAAAGGGTGAGGACCTCACGCATGAGGTCGCCGTCATGGCGGGCGATGACGCGAAGGGCCTCGGCCCAGCTCGTACCGGCGGTCTTGAGGTGTACGACGCCACCGGTCGCCTCGGCGATGAGCGGGTAGGTCGAGTACTTGTCGGATCCGGAGTGCAGGCTCAGCTTGTACGGGCCGAGGGCCTTGGCGATCTCGGCGTGGATCTCGAAGTCGCGCTTGAGCTCGCGGATGTCGCCGATGTACTCGATGCCCTTCTCGAAGCCGCCCACGAACCGCGGCGCGAAGCTCACGAACTGCATGCCCAGTCGCTTGAGCTCGCTGACGATGACGACGTGCTCGGCCGGCTTGGTCGCGTAGTCGGTCTCGTCGACGGCGAACTCGACCTCGTGGGTGATGCCGAGGCTCTGGATGTGGCGGTACAGGTCCATGGCGTTGGCCAGCGAAGGGCCGTACTTCGCCATCGCGCGGAGGACCGACTCCTCGTCGAGCGTGATCGACTCGTGCTCGAGCTCGATGCGGTGACCGACGTAGGTGGACAGGAACGTCTCCTCCGAGGAGTCGAAGGAGTCCCAGTCGAGGCCCGCGGCCTTGGCGCGGATGGTCGCCTCGTCGTCGAACTCGGCCGACGGGTCCACGTACTCGTTCGGGTCGAGGGTGTAGAAGACGTAGCCGGCTTGGGCGCAGCGGTCGATGTCCTCGGTGGTGTGCAGGTGGTCGGCGTCGGCGCCGACGCCACCGGTCCAGCCCTCCTGGAACGCGCCCCAGGTCGCGTCGTCGAGGACGTTGCGCGGCTCGCGGTGGCAGCGGCCCATCTCGCGGATCGACTGCTGGGCGAACACCGGCTTGATGCCGTGACCCGCGGCCTTGAAGGCGCGTACGTGTCCGGGGGTGCAGATGCCGAGGCGGTCGCCGGTGCCGGCAGAGGTGGCAAGGCCGAACAGCTGCGGCTGGAGCCACGGGAGGCGATTGCGGAGCGCGAGGGCGTTGTCGCCGGTGATGTCGGCGCGGAACGCGTCGCCGTCGCGAGAGCCCCCGAAGCCGGCGTACGCGTTCACATCGGTGGACTTCACGACGAGCTGGCGGTGAGTACCGACCTTCTCCAGCCAGTACTCGACGCCGTCGAGGGCCGCATAGGAGTCGCGGTAAGCCGCCTGTGGCAGATCAACAGAGGTCATGCGAGAAGCTCCTTGTGGTAGACCGAGCCTCGACCGCAACAACCGTGTCGAGCGAGGCGTACGCGGACGACGCTATCCCGGCCCTCTCAAGCCTGCAAAGGTTTGCAGTCCGTTTCACAAAGTATCCAGATCGAAACCCCGTGGAGCGCTGCGGATGGCCTGCGAGCGTTTCCGAAGCCTTCCGCGACGCCCCCCACGACTGACCTGACGCCGGCGCGTTGAGCCGGGCCGATCCACCTGGCTCCAAGCCGGTTTCTGGTCGCCATGAAGGCGGTACGGCGGGGCGTTCAGTGCCCGAGCCGACTTCTGGTCGGAATACGACCCTCCCGTTGCCCGATTCCGACCAGAATCTGGCTCCGGAGGAACGAGGGCCTCCTGACCTGCCTCATAGCGACCAGAATCCGGCTCAGAACCCAAGAGCGCGGGCGATGCGCTCCACGACGACCTGCGGGGTCAGCATGATCTCCTTCGCCAGCCAGCGGACGATCCGGTAGCCGAGGTCGCGGAGCACCTGCTCGCGCTCCTTCTCGTTCACGTAGCCACGAGCGTCCACGTACTTCACCGCACCATCGCACTCACCCACCAGGTTGAGCTCGGGCCAGTAGAAGTCGGGGTACAGGGACCCGATCCGCGAGGCGATCCTGTGCTGGAAGAGCGGCGTCGGCAGACCTGCGAGCTTCAGGTGACCCGCCGCCAGCGACTCCGGCACCGACTCACGGGCGGCCACCATGAGTTCAAGAGCCGCGCCGAGCCCGGCTCGGCCATGGGATGCCGCGGCCTCGGCCAGATGATCGCGGGCGGCGCGCACGAACCTCGGGTTGGCGTAGTCCGACCGCTTCGGGTTCCTGATCATCCGCTCGATCAGGCGGCGAGCCCCGGCGTCGCACAGGACGAGCGCCTGTGGCAGGTCGCGGCCGGCAGCGAGGTCGACAGTCGTCCGGGCGATGGAGGTGATCGGGTAGCCATCCGGATCTCGCGTGACCTGTCCGGCCGGAAGGGCTCCTCGATGGAGCACAGCGGACCCGTGTCGCGATCGGGCGCCGACACTGGCGACCGTGAGCGCGGGGAGCGAATCGTGCCAGTACCCGAAGGCTGGAGTCGGCAGGTCCCACACGACGGCGGCCGACTCGTGGCTGAGCACGGCCTCCGGGTGCACCACCTGTTCCGCATGCGCCGCGAGGAGGTGGAGGCCGGCCGCATCGATCGGCAACGCGGCCGTCGCGACGAACACCCCTTGGCGGACCTTGGTCAGTGCGCCGGAAGCTACCTGGGTCCGGATCATGCGTGGCGTGATCCCGGCGGCCGAGAGCAGCTCACGGGTAGCGGGTTGGGTGGGAAGAAGACATGGCGTGGGGCTGCGCATGGTCCCAGCCTCATGTCTGACGCGGGCATACGCACGCACTATCTGCGCTACCTGTGGATAACTCGTCGATTCTCATCGACGGTGCCATTGACGGGAACGAGCTCCAAGCGTATGGTTCACCGATCAGTTAAGTAATCGCGGCGAAAGGAGACGTATGGACTCTTCATCCGCCACGCCAGACGATCTCGACATCGTCCTGGGTGCCCTGGCCAACGCTCATCGACGGGCCATCGTGCACGCCCTGGGGCTGCAGCCCTACTCCATCAGCCAACTTGCAGGTCTGCGAGAGCTGTCCCTGCCTGCGATCCACAAGCACCTCGCGATCCTT
>JAYUEA010000415.1:0-3822 GCA_043739465.1 Propionibacteriaceae bacterium | reverse complement strand
GCAGCCCGCGCAGGACTTCAAGCGCGTCGGCGACGGCGACACCGGCCCGAACACCGGCGGCATGGGCGCGTACACACCGCTGCCCTGGGCTCCTCCCGGCCTCGTCGACGCCGTCATGGACCGCGTCGTCGCCCCGACGCTCGCCGAGATGACACGCCGCGGCACCCCGTTCGCCGGCCTGCTCTACGTCGGCCTCGCGTTGACGTCCCGCGGCCTGCGCGTCGTCGAGTTCAACGCCCGCTTCGGCGACCCCGAGACGCAGGCGGTGCTGGCCCTGCTCGAGTCGCCGTTGGGTCAGGTGCTGTACGCAGCCGCCACGGGCACCTTGGGCGAGGTCGGCCCCTTGTCGTGGCGCGACGAGTCAGCCGTCATCGTCGTCGCCGCGGCCGAGAACTACCCGGCCACCCCGAAGACGGGCGGGTCGATCAAAGGGCCGCGTCTGTACGAGTCGGCCGACAACGTGCACATCGTCCACGCGGGTACGGCGCTGGACGGGAACACCCTCGTCTCCGCCGCCGGTCGCGTGCTCGGCGTCGTGGCCACGGGTCCGACGCTCACCGACGCTCGCGACGACGCGTACCAAGCCCTCGCCCAGCTCGACTTCCCGACCGGCTTCTGGCGCACGGACATCGCCGCCAAGGCAGCTGCAGGTCTCATCCCGCTTGTCACCACGCTGTAGGAGCTCACGTGTCGATCCCCAACGTCCTCGCCGGCCGGTACGCGTCCGCGCAGATGCGCGCCCTCTGGTCGCCGGAGGAGAAGATCATCGCCGAGCGTCGGCTCTGGATCGCCGTCCTGGTGGCCCAGAGGGACCTCGGCGTGGACTTCGGCGGCGACGACCCGGACGCGGTGATCGCGGCGTACCAGAAGGTGGTCGATCAGGTCGACCTCCACTCCATCGACGAGCGCGAACGGGTCACGCGTCACGACGTGAAGGCGCGGATCGAGGAGTTCAACGCACTCGCCGGCTACGAGCACGTCCACAAGGGCTTGACCAGCCGCGATCTCACCGAGAACGTCGAGCAGGCACAGGTACTGGGGTCGTTGCGCCTTGTCAGGGCGCGGATCGTGACCGCCCTGGTCTACCTCGCCCGCCTGGCGGAGACGTACTCCGAGCAGCCCATCGCCGGCCGCTCCCACAACGTCGCCGCTCAGGTGACGACCCTCGGCAAGAGGTTCGCGTCGGCGGCTGACGAGCTGCTGGTCTCGTACGAGCGCATCGACTCGCTCATCTCCCGCTACCCGATGCGCGGCATCAAGGGACCGGTCGGCACGAGCCAGGACATGCTCGACCTGCTCGGCGGCGACACGGCCAAGCTCGCCGACCTGGAGTCTCGCGTCGCGCGGCACCTGGGCTTCGAGCGGACGTTCACGTCGACCGGTCAGGTCTACCCGCGCTCGCTCGACTTCGACGTCGTGTCGGCGCTGGCCCAGGCTGCGGCCGCACCGTCGAGCCTGGCCACGACGATCCGCCTGATGGCCGGCGCCGAGCTGGTCACCGAGGGCTTCCGCCCCGGGCAGGTCGGATCGTCGGCCATGCCGCACAAGATGAACACCCGCAGCTGCGAGCGCGTCAACGGCCTGGCCGTGATCGTGCGCGGCTACGTGTCGATGGTCGGCGAGCTCATGGGCGACCAGTGGAACGAGGGCGACGTGTCGTGCTCGGTCGTGCGACGGGTGGCGCTGCCGGATGCCTGCTACGCGATCGACGGGCTGTACGAGACGTTGCTGGTCGTGCTGAGCGACTTCGGCGCGTTCCCCGCGGTCATCGAGGCGGAGCTGGCCAGGTACCTGCCGTTCCTCACGACGACGAAGGTGCTGATGGCGGCGGTGCGCAAGGGCATCGGCCGCGAGCAGGCCCACGAGGCGATCAAGGAGCACGCGGTTGCCGTGGCGCTCGGCATGCGCGAGACCGGCCGGGCCGACAACGACCTGTTCGCGCGGCTCGCAGGCGATGTACGGCTGGGGTTGTCGCGCGAGGAGCTCGACGCGCTGGTGTCCGAGCCGATGGCGCTGACAGGCGCGGCGACCGACCAGGTCCGTACGATCGCGGCACGGGTCGCCGAGATCGCCGCCCTGTACCCGGAAGCAGCCACGTACGTGCCGGGGGACACCCTCTAGTGTCGCGTGGCCGAAATCCAGTGATGCTTGGCGCGCCCCGGGAACGCACCTCGCGGCGTTGCCGAAGCTCGTCGTACGACCCGGTACGCCTGCGCTCCGGCGCCTGGCGATGCACGCACCAGGACCACGCCAACCGCAAACGAATCAAGGTAACGCCCCACTAGCCGGAGGCCCTGCGGCGGCGTCACCCACATGGAAGGATGAGCGCCATGTCCAGGATCCTGTGCGTCGGCGAGGCGCTCATCGATGTGGTGACCCGTCCCGAGGGCCAGCCGTCCGAGCATGTCGGGGGCAGCCTCCTCAACGTCGCCAACGGCATCGCCAGGCTCGGCCACCGCGCGAGCATCTGCTCGTGGTGGGGGACCGACTCCCGCGGTGCGTCGATCGCTGCGGCTGCTGCGGCTGCGGGTACCGAGGTCGAACCGGGTACGGACGCGGCGGCGGTCACCAGCGTCGCGCAGGCCACACTCGACGCCGAGGGCCGCGCCACGTACATGTTCGACCTCTCGTGGGACATCCCTGGGGTGGCCGATCTGGAGCATGTCGCCCACGTACACACCGGCAGCATCGGCGCCACGTTGGAGCCCGGCGGCGCCAAGGTCGTCGACCTGGTCACGCGGCTGAGGCCGACCGCGACGATCTCGTACGACCCGAACGCTCGCCCGGCGATCATGGGCTCGCCGCAGATGGTGCTGGCTCGCGTCGAGGCGCTGGTCGCGCTGTCGGACGTGGTGAAGGCGTCCGACGAGGACCTCGAGTGGCTGTACCCGGGGGTTCTCGTCGAGGTGGCCCTGCGGAGATGGGTGGACCTCGGGCCGGCGTTGGCCGTCTGTACACGCGGGCCGCTCGGCGCGTACGCGGTCCTCCGCAACGCCCGCGACCACCTCGTGGTGCCACAGAACACCGTGCAGCTGGCCGACACTGTCGGGGCCGGCGACTCGTTCATGGCCGGCCTGGTCTCAGGGCTGTCCGACGCAGGCCTCATCGGTGGCCCCGCGCAACGCGCCCGCCTGTACGACGCGGACTGGGCGCAGCTGTCCACGGCCCTGCACCGCGCGGTCGTCACGAGCTCGCTGACCGTGAGCCACGCCGGCTCGTACGGGCCGACGCTCGCCGAGGTGCGCGCCGTCGTCGCCGCCGTCCCCAGCCTCGCCTGATGCGGTGTCTGTGATCCGATCCGCATTTCGATACCGGATCGGCGTCTTCACCCCCGATTCCGAGGCGATCGAGGCCGATCGGGTATCAAAACGCGGATCGATAGTTGGTCACCGATGAACCTGATCGGCGAGCTCTGGCGTCGGGCGGTCTCGACCCAGCCGGTACCGACTGCGCAGGTCTCCGCGATCCTTGCGATCGTGGCCCTCGCCGCCGTCGTACTCGCATGGCGCGTCGTCCGCACCCTCGTCACCATCTGCCACGAGGGCGGGCACGCGCTCGTCGCGGTGCTCGTCGGCCGACGCCTCACGGGCATCCGGCTTCACTCGGACACCTCGGGCCTCACGCTCAGCCGAGGTCGGCCAACCGGGCCCGGCATGGTGGCGACTCTGCTGGCCGGCTACCCAGGCCCCGCGATCGTCGGCCTCGGCCTCGCGGCGCTCGCCGGTACAGGTCACGCCGCCGGCGTGCTCTGGTTGCTCGTCGTCCTGGCGGCGCTGATGCTGGTCTGGGTCCGCAACCTGTACGGGCTGATCGTGGTGCTGG
>JAYUEA010000414.1:0-3830 GCA_043739465.1 Propionibacteriaceae bacterium | reverse complement strand
CATTTCTGGATTGGTCAATTCTGAGTGCACACCCGCGGACATGAGTAAGTTGAAACCGTGACGTCGGGACGTGCGGTGAGGTGCATCGTCATGGCAGTCCTCATGGCGGGTTGCTCGCCTGCGCCGCCCGTCGCCCCGACCACAACGACGGCAACCACGAGCGCGACACCTGCGACACCAACGCCGACCCCGAGCGCGGCCGTCTCGACCGTCGACGCCCGCCGCGCAACGGCGTACGCCCAGGTCACCAGCGAGCTCACGGACTTCCTGAGTATGTGGGAGAGCAAGGGCTACACCACGGCGAGCACGACCTACCTGGGGACCGAGGGCCAGGTCACCTCCCCCGAGGTCGGTCCGGTGCTCGCCTCAGGCAGGGTCGTCGTCATGAGACCCGGCGAGTGGACGTCTGCCGACCGGTTCGTCGTCGATGTGGATCTTGACCTGACGTTCTCCAGTGACCCCGGCGCATGGGGCGCAGGCGTCAACACCCGATTCGTCACGGCGATCGCCAGGCCTGGCGCGATCCCGTACGTCCTCGAGCTGGCGACCAGCCCCTGATCGCCGGCTACCAGCCGTTGCTGCCCGGGACGCCCTTGAAGGGTCCGACGACGGCTGACGTGATCCAGCCGCCGTAGAAGCCACCCGGTTGCGGCGTCACCAGCTCGCCGCCGACGTAGCAGCTATCGGTGAGTCCCGCGTACACCGCGACGTGGTCGGCGAGGACCTCGAACCCGGCGGACGGGGTCGGGTAGTACCAGGCCGCGCGCGGGGCCGTACGACCCTCGGAGCGCAGGTCCAGGTAGTTGGCTGCGCCCTTCCACTCGCAGAACGACCCCCCGGTCGTCCGCTGCAGGACACCCTCGACGAACGCGGCGCGCGGCAGATAGTACGTCGGGGGATGGCTGGTCTCGAGCACCTGCCAGGAGGCATCAGTTCTACAGATCACTCGCCCGTCGACATGGATCTCGATGGCGTCGTGGCACCGCCGCAGCAGCGGTGGTCTGGGGTAGCTCCAGACGGACTCCTGGCCGGGCGTGACCTGGTCGCGCACTGGATGCGGCATGTCCCCAGGCTAGGCGGAGGCGGAGACAGGGACGCGTCAGGACGGCCGGCGGGCTCGGGCCTGCCGACAGCAGGGATCAGTGCACCGGCTCGATGGCGGGCCAACGCCCGCGGACGTACGAGTGGGGGTAGCGGGCCATCGCGTCGGCGTCGAGCTCGGCGGCGATGCGCAGCGGCCACGAGGGCTCCCGCAGCGCGACCCGGGCGACGGCGATCAGGTCGGCGCTGCCGGCGTCGAGGATTCCCTGCGCCTGGGTGGCGTCGGTGATGCGGCCCACCGCGCAGACCGCGACGCCCGCCGCGCGGACCGCAGCGGCCAGGGGAATCTGGTAGTCGACGTCGTTCGGGATCTTCGCGACGATGTTGCCGCCGCTGGAGACGTGGATGACGTCGACGCCGTGCTTGCCCAGGATGCCGGCGAGTCGTACGGACTCGTCGAGCGACCAGCCGTCGCGGGTCCACTCGGTGGCGGAGATCCGTACGAACAGGGGCTTGCCCGCGGGCCATGCCGCGCGCACCGCATCCACCACCTCGAGCAGCAGCTTCGTACGTCCCTCGAACTCACCGCCGTACGAGTCCGTCCGGTGGTTCGACAACGGCGACAGGAACTCGCTGATCAGGTAGCCGTGCGCGGCGTGGATCTCCACGACGTCGAAGCCGGCCGCATCGGCGCGCCGCGCGGCCAGGGCGAAGGCCTCGACGACACCGGCGATGTCGTCGAACGTCGCCTCGACCGGCGTGGCCAGACCGGGGAAGGGGATCGGGCTGGGCCCGCACGTCTGCCACCCGCCGTCCGTCAGTGGCAGGGACCCGGTGTGAGGCTCGATGTCCCTGTACGTGGACGCCTTCCGGCCCGCGTGCGCGAGCTGTACGCCGATGGCCGCGCCCTGCGCGTGGCTGAAGTCCGTGATGCGGCGCCAGGCCGCCACCTGCTCGTCGTTCCAGATGCCGGTGCAGTGCGGCGTGATCCGGCCCTCGGGTACGACCGCGGTCGCCTCCGTGAGGACCAGGCCGAACCCGCCGGCAGCGCGCGCTCCGTAGTGGACCAGGTGCCAGTCGGAGGGCACGCCGTCGCGGGTCTCGACCTGGTACTGACACATCGGTGCGAGCACGATCCGGTTGTCGAGGAGGAGGTCGCGCAGCATCAGCGGGTCGAACAGGGAGGCCATGGGTGACAGGGTACGCAGTGTGTGACCCAGGTTCTCTCGCGAGTCCGCCAGAGTCTCACGCGAACGTCCCGGATTCTCTCCCCAACGATCAGGGCTGGTCGTCGACCTCGCCGCGGATGATCTCCGCCGAGAGGAGTGCGGGACGCTCGATCGGTGCCGGCTCCGGTCGGGGCGGGGCAGGGGCGCGCCGGTCCTGGTCGTTCGCCAGCAGGACGGCCGCCGCTGGCAGGAAGACGGCGCCGCCGAGGGCCACGACCTTCCACCAGCCAGGCAGGAAGAAGAGGGCCACGAAGCAGATCACGCGGACGAGCATCGTCCAGAGATAGCGGCGCTGACGACGCTCGAGGTCCTCGGACGCGCTGAGCCTCGCATCGGTGATGACGACCTTTTCGGGCTGTGGCACTCGTCAAGCCTACGTCGCACGGCGCGGAAACAAGCCTGCGCGCAGATGGGCACTACGTTGCTCCCTGTGACCGGAACACCACGGAGCGCGCTCGTCACGGGCGCGAGCAAAGGCATCGGCCGCGCCATCGCCGAAAGGCTTGCGGCATCGGGCTACGCCGTGACAGGGACGTACCGCAGCGGCGGCGTTCCCGACGGCGTGCTCGGGGTCCAGGCGGACATCACCGACGCCGACCAGCTGGAGGCGGCCTTCGTCGCCGCCGAGCAGGCGCACGGCCCTGTCGAGATCCTCGTCTGCAACGCCGGCATCACCGCCGACGGCCTGCTGATGCGGATGAGCGACGACCAGTGGGACTCGGTGATCGCCACCAACCTCACCGCGTCGTTCAAGCTCGTGCGCCGCGCGAGCCGAGCCATGATCAAGGGCCGGTACGGACGCATCGTGTTCGTGTCCTCGGTCGTCGCGCTGCTCGGCTCTGCCGGCCAGGTCAACTACGCCGCGAGCAAGTCCGGCCTCGTCGGACTGGCCCGGTCGCTCACGCGCGAGCTCGGCGGACGCGGCATCACGGCGAACGTGGTCGCTCCCGGGTTCATCTCCACAGACATGACGGCCGCTCTCGACGCCGCCACCACCGAGTCGTACGAGAAGCGGATCCCCGCGGCCCGTCTCGGTTCGACCGACGACGTCGCGGCCGCCGTGGAGTTCCTGGTCTCCGACGCGGCGGGCTACATCTCAGGTGCTGTGCTGCCGGTCGACGGCGGCCTCGGCATGGGTCATTAGGAAGGTCTGGAATGGGGATTCTCGAAGGCAAGCGCGTGCTCGTGGCGGGCGTCACGATGAACACGTCGATCGCGTACGCGGTGGCGCAGCTCGCGCAGCGTGAGGGCGCGACCGTGCTCGTGTCGAACTTTGGCCGGGCGCTCAGCCTGACCCGTCGCGTCGTCGCGAAGCTGGACCCGGTGCCGCCGGTGCTGGAGATCGACGTGACCAACCCGGAGCACCTGGCCGCCCTGCCCGATCTCGTACGCGAGCATGTCGACGGTCTCGACGGTCTCGTGCACTCGATCGCGTACGCGAACCCGCAGACGGCCCTCGGCGGCCACTTCCTCGACACCCCGTGGGAGGACGTCGCCACGGCGCTGCACGTGTCCGCGTACTCGATGGCCTCGCTCGTACGTGCCGCGAGGCCCGTGCTG
>JAYUEA010000413.1:0-11532 GCA_043739465.1 Propionibacteriaceae bacterium | reverse complement strand
CGGTGCGCGAGGCGGCCAAGATGGTGGTCCTTCCAGAACTCGCCAGAGTTTCGAGCTGCAGGGTGGTGCGATCTGCAGAGTTACGTGCGTGCCGAACGACCCGTGTCAAGGACACAGGACGACCAGAGGCATGGGCAAACCACCACCATAGCCGTGAGGGCACGGCTACGCAAACTCAGCGGGCACAGAAGTACCTGAAGTTCCGGACACCTTCGTCCAGCAGGGCTGATGATAGCAAACCCCCGCCCTGGCCTGTTGGATCTGCGCACAGTTTCTCTGTGAGCGCCCCGACACCCCCCGGCAAGTCGGCTGCCGGGGATCTCGTGCCGACCCGGCTGTCACACGTATCCGGGCTGTGGACGGATCGACGCTGTACGCACCAGGCCTCCACGGATGTGCTCACCTGGCTGGAGGCAGCGCAAAGCCGGCGCCGATCGGGCCACTCCCTGGCATCAGACCCGATCCGCGCCGACTTCGGCGAGGCCTATTTCGCCTCCGACGTCAACGAAGGCTTGGGGGACGCGTTGACGTCGTTACCTCTACTGTGGGGGATTGTGACAAGTTTGTCAACACCCTCACTGTTCGGGAACTCGAGCCGCACTTCTCCAGGCCTCGAGCGCCCTCGGGACAGCCCCGATGGCCTCGTGATCGGAAGCCGCGTTGCGGAAAGCATCGCGTGCGCCCCGGTTGTCGCCGAGTGCGAGCAGGACGTCCCCCAGGAGCTCGAGCGCGTCCGCACGGGACGGGCACGCGATGCTGAGGGGCTCCAACGTGAGCGCATCGTCCAGGCGTAAACGTGCCGCCTCCGCGTCGCCCAGCAGGAACAGGCATCTGGCCTGCTCCACCGAGAGGTCGGCGAGGTCAGCGGCACGTCCGGTGAGTTTCATGGCGTTCTCTGCGATCTCCAGCTGCTCCCAGACGCCGTCGAGATCTCCTCGGGTCATGCGGAAGTGGGCGATCACGCGCTGGACGCGTGACCACAGCTCAAGGTCGGCCGACCCACGGATCATCGCTGCCGCCTCGGCATGGCTGCGCTCCCCCGAGGCGGTGTCGCCGGCGAAGTGCTGCATGTTGCCGATGTACCAGTAGGCGCGACCCTTGAGGTGACCGTCGGGGATGACGCTCGTGAGCTCAGTGAGCTCCGCGATCTCCTCGCTCATGCTGTCCGGGGGGTCGCCGCGTTCGGCGCGGGCCGCACAAAGCTGGAGGAGCGCCTCGACCTGTCGTGGCTCGTCAGGGGCGATTCGTCGGGCTTCTGAGGCCTTGTCGACGGCGTCGTTGAGGCGACCGACCGCCCTCAGGATACGTGCTGCGAGATTGAGGACCTCAGCACGTACCGTGACCGACTGACTCGTCACCACTCCGTCGCAGAGGTCGAGGATGAGCTCGGTCGCGAGGCTGAAGTCGCTCTTGTCGACGAGGATCCGGCATCGCAGGTACTGCGCTTCCCAGACACGGTCAAAACGCTCTGTCGCGAGGGCGAGCTCCTCGGCACGTTGGGTGCTGGCCAGAGCGGTGGTCCACTCGCGGGTGTGCATCGCGCGATCCGCAAGAACGAGGTAGCTGACGATGTCGAGCTCGGTGCCGACGTCCGCCGCCTCGCCGAAGCCGAGCGTGACGGGATCGACGCCGAGACGCACCGCGAGGTACGACGCAGCCTCCGGCGACGGCGCCCTGCGCCCCGCCTCGATGTAACTGATGTAACTGGCCGTGTACTCGTCGCCTCCGAGATGGGCTTGACTCCAGCCACGCTCTCGACGCAACTCCCGTACCCGGGTGCCAAAACTCCCTGACAGCTTCACGTACTCGTCACCTCCAGCCCCGCGGTTGACTTACAGCCGTGGTTGATTCTTCACGGCATGTTGACAAGTTAGTCAACTCCCCCATAGGTTTCCTGTCAAGGACACCGCATCCAAGGAGCATCCCATGAGCAGGTCGACAGTGCGTCGCATTGTGATTCGTACCGCAGCAATGGCAGCCATCGCTGGCGCCATCGCCATCGGTCCGATCAGCCAGGCCCAGGCCGGCGGCACGGACGGCAACTGGAAGTACAGCCCCGGCTTCGCCATTGCGGTCCCGCAGTAGTCCTACCCAAGAACAGCTACTCACTCGATAATCCACCCCCTGGAGCCCGACGGGCCGATCCCTTGAGGGTCGGCTCTCGGTCTTTTTCCGAGCCATGATGGCTCATGAACGGCAAACGGCACTGTCTGTCCGAGCAACTTCTCATTTATGACAGACATTCTGGCTCATAGACAACGCGGCCGGCCCTCATTGAGGGCCGGCCGCGCCGTGTCGTACTGGGTCAGAACGTCACTTGACGCTGACAGAGGCGCCGGCAGCTTCGAGCTGCTCCTTCGCCTTCGCAGCAGCATCCTTGGTGACCTTCTCGAGGACCGCCTTCGGGGCGGCCTCCACCAGGTCCTTGGCCTCCTTGAGGCCGAGGTCGGTGAGTGCACGCACCTCCTTGATGACGCCGATCTTCTTGTCGCCGGCGCTCTCGAGGATGACGTCGAACTCCGTCTGCTCCTCGACCTCGTCGGCAGCCGCGCCGCCAGCCGGAGCCGCAGCGGCCGCCACGGCGACCGGAGCAGCGGCGGTGACGCCGAAGGTGTCCTCGAACTGCTTCACGAACTCGCTGAGCTCGATCAGGGTCATCCCCTTGAATGCCTCAAGGAGATCGTCATTGCTGAGCTTGGCCATGGTGGCTTCCTTCCTTACTCGGTTGCAGCGCTAGCCGCGTCGGTGGTGTCCGCAGCCGCAGCGGCTGCAATAGGTGCCGACGAGTCGTCGGCGGTGTCCTGCGCCTGGTCTACGACGGGAGCCGAGCCGGCTCCGCCGATGAGGGACGGGTTCTCCGTCGCCGCCTGCTCGAGGGCGCCCAGAACGCGGGCGACCTTGGAGAGCGGGGCAGCAATGAGGTACACGGCCCGAGAGAGGTTGGCCTGAAGGGCTCCGGCCATCTTGGCCAGCAGCACCTCGCGCGACTCAAGGTCGGCGAGCTTCGTGACGGCCGCGGCGTCGAGGACGCGACCGTCCATGACACCGCCCTTGATGACCAGTGCGGGGTTTGCCTTCGCGAAGTCGCGGAGACCCTTCGCCACGGTGGCGACGTCTCCGTTGATGAACGCGATCGCCGTGGGGCCCGACAGTGTGTCGTCGAGGCCCTCGATGCCCGCTTCATGGGCAGCGATCGTGGTCAGTGTGTTCTTTGCGACGGCGTAGGTGGCGTCTGCGCCGAGTGTCCGACGGAGCTCCTTGAGGTGCTTGACCTTGAGCCCGCGGTACTCGGTCAGCACAACCGCGGCGGAGCCCGTGAACTGCTCCTTGAGCTCCGCGACCGTGGCAGCCTTGTCCGGCCTCGCCATGAGGTCTCCTTCCGATTGAAGAGAGTTCGCCCAAGCTCGCTTCCGAGGCAACAAAAAAGCCCCGGCGCACAGGCGCACGGGGCTCGGTCCACTTCCGTGGTTCGAGTACGTTCACCTGCGCGGGTCGTCCCGAGTGGGACCTTCGGACGAGCGAGCTCGTCGGCCAGCGGTCTTTGGCGTTGCTCAGACTATCGGTCAGCCGCCTCATCGGCCAAATCGTGGACGCTTCTCAGGGGGCGTAGTTCTGGATGGTCCCACCGCGTGACAGGTCGACGAGGTCGTCGGCGATGGCGTCGGCGGCGCTGAGGATCTCGGCCAGGTCGTACGTGAGGAGGGTGCGATCGGCCACCACCAGCTCGCCGTCGACGAGCACCGTGTGGACATCGCTGGTGGACCTGACCGAGTAGAGCAGAGCGGCCCTCGGGTCGTGGACCGGCCGGCAGGAGGAATCCTCGCCAGCCGATCTTCTCGCCGACGGCGAGCGTCGACGAGACCAGGGCGTTCAGCGGCAGGCTCACGGGGTGTACGGCCACGAGCAGAGCGATCGGTACGGCCAGCGCCTCCCCTGCCGGCCTTGGCGAGCTGGGCATCGATCACCTGCTGGGCTCCGGCGAAGGTGCGCAGGTCGAACACGTACGTGCCGGCGATCGCGCTGGTGACCTGCGCTGCGAGGCACACGGCCGCCACCACCCCGAACACGATGGCGATCGACGCAACCAGGCGACGCCACGACGCGACCGGCCAGATGCCGAGGTTGAGCAGCACCTTGGGTTGCTTCTCCACCAGCTTGGCTGCGACGAAGGCTGCGAGCCTCGGCGTGTACATGCCGACGCCTGCGCAGCAGGGATCAGGGCGACGCGAGGCCACGGCCGAGCCACAGCGGCAGGCAGGCCAGCACCATGCCGGCCTACGCGATGAGCACGTACGTGGCGATCGAGAGGCGTGACGCACGCGCCGCCGGGTCGTGCTCGATGACCCGCCGGTCGGGGCTGCTCACCGATGCCACCTCGCACGGATGGCCGACACCACCGGAACAGCGATCTGTACGGCGAGGGCGGCGGCCGGCACGGCCACGATCAGGGGCGCAGGCACCGTACGGTCAGGACGCGCTGCGGATCCGGCTGTCAGGCAGGCGATGGTCGCGCACATGCTCGCCCCGGCGGTGCCGACGGCCGGTCGGATCATGCGGTCGTCACCGGTGGTCGGCGAGGAGGCCCAGACGGCGAAGCCCGCTCCCAGAGCTGCGGGCAAGAGCGCGGCCGAAGGCTTCGACCAGCGCTCAGGGCGTCCCCAGCCCGTCCACTGCGTGGGTACGGGCTCGCCGCGACGCCAGGTTCGGACACTGACGGCCACGGCTATGGCCGCCCAGACCCCCGGTGCGTAGCGCAGGGCGGTCAGCAGGCGCGGGTCGACGGCGCCGAGGGTCTCGTCGTCCCAATCATCGGGACGCAGAAGGCCGAGGCGTACGGCCAGCGCGCCGAGGTTCACCGTCCATCCGAGCCCCAGCAGACGGGGCACGAGGATACGCGGTTCGCTGGGGGCCCAGATCCGGCCGCGGACGCCGGCGTCGGTAGCCCCTCGCGTGTCGTACGGCACGCCGAACACCGTTCCCTGCTCCGACGTGGGCTCGTCGTCGGTGACGAAGGCCGCACGGAGCGCGGCCGCGTACTCGCTCGGCGTGCCGAGATCGGCTTCCGTCGCCCCCTCGGCGAGCGCGTCGCGGAGGTCGTCGAGTGCTGCCTCTCGCTCGACCACGGACAGACCGTCGAGGTGGGCCGCCACCTCATCCACGTACGTCATCTCTTCTCCTCCAGCAACGAGTCGAGCGCATGGACGAGACCGCGCCACGCCTGCGTACCCTCCGTGAGCGCCGCAGACCCCGCCGCGCTCAACCGGTAGTACTTCCGTGGGGGCCCCGACGTCGACTCGACCCAGTTCGTGTCGACCAGCCCGGAGGTCTTCA
Source organism: Propionibacteriaceae bacterium (assembly GCA_043739465.1). Taxonomy (GTDB): domain Bacteria; phylum Actinomycetota; class Actinomycetes; order Propionibacteriales; family Propionibacteriaceae; genus Fen-668. The sequence goes on along the minus strand of JAYUEA010000413.1, from coordinate 6,201 downwards.
GTCGGCTCAGGATCGGATAGACGGTGCCGGCTGACGCGTCCAGACCGGGCCGTCCGGACAGGGCTAGCACGATTTCCCCCCCGTAGCTCTTCTCCGCTCGCAACAGCCCGAGGATCGCCAGCTCCAGCACTCCCTTGCGCAACTGCGCCACCCGGTCACTCGCCATGACAGCTCCTTGTTATCGCCTGCTACTAGGTTATGCAGACTACTGGGTGAGGGCAACCCTTCGACGGATACAGAACGGCCCCGCACCGATGGGTGCGGGGCCGCCTTGGTGGTACGAGATCAGGCGCTGAGCTCTTCGCGCTTGCGCTGCGGGTCGATTTGGACACCGGGGCCCATGGTCGTGGCGACCACGATCTTCTTGAGGTAGCGGCCCTTCGACGTGCTGGGCTTGAGTCGCATGATCTCATCCATCGCCGCCGTGTAGTTGTCGACCAGCTGGTCGAGACCGAAGGACGCCTTGCCGATGATGAAGTGAAGGTTGGCGTGGCGATCGACACGGAACTCGATCTTGCCGCCCTTGATCTCGGTGACAGCCTTGGCGACGTCCATGGTGACGGTGCCGGTCTTCGGGTTCGGCATGAGACCACGCGGGCCGAGGACGCGGCCGAGGCGACCGACCTTGCCCATGAGGTCCGGGGTCGCGACGACGGAGTCGAAGTCGAGGTAGCCGCCGGCCACCTTCTCGATCAGCTCGTCGGCGCCGACCTCGTCGGCGCCTGCCGCGAGAGCTTCGGCGGCCTTCTCACCGGTGGCGAAGACGAGGACCCGTGCCGTCTTGCCCGTGCCGTGCGGAAGGTTCACTGTGCCACGGACCATCTGGTCCGCCTTGCGGGGGTCGACGCCGAGTCGCATCGCGACCTCTACGGTCTCGTCGAACGTGGCCGACGCCCCGGTCTTGGCCAGCCCCACGGCCTCGGTCACCGAGTAGAGCTGGTTCACGTCGCGGGCATCTGCAGCCGCGCGGTACGCCTTGCTGCGCTTCATTCTGGTTCCTCTCGTCTGCCGCCTCGTGCGACGGCTTGCCAGGTGTGGTTGAGCGGGCCGCGCAGGCCCTACCACGGTGTGCGGTTGTCGTACGACAGCCGCGGGAGCCTCACTCGACGGTGACGCCCATGCTGCGGGCCGTACCCGCGACGATCTTCATCGCGGCATCAATGTCGTTGGCATTGAGGTCGGGCATCTTGGTCTCGGCGATCTCGCGCACCTGCGCGGAGGTGATCCTGCCGACCTTGACATTGTGCGGGGTTGCGGAGCCGGACTTCAGGCCCGCTGCCTTCTTGATGAGCTCTGCGGCCGGCGGCGTCTTCGTGATGAAGGTGAACGACCGGTCCTCGTAGATCGTGATCTCGACGGGGATGATCGTTCCGCGCATGGCTTCAGTCGCTGCGTTGTACTGCTTGCAGAACTCCATGATGTTGACGCCGTGCGGGCCGAGGGCCGTACCGACGGGGGGAGCTGGCGTCGCCGCTCCCGCGTTGAGCGCGACCTTGACGAGGGCCGCGACCTTCTTCTTACCAGGCATGGTTTCGGGTCCTTGCTTGTTGTTCGTCTGACCGGGTCACCCCCGGTCGCTGGTGTGGGCTGACGCCCGGCGCGCTAGGACTTCTGGACTTGGCCGAAGTTCAACTCGATGGGCGTCTCGCGACCCATGAAGTCGACCATGACCTTGGCCTTCTGGCTGTGCGTGTTGATCTCCATGATGGATGCGTGGACGCCCGCGAACGGACCGTCCACCACCATCACGGAATCGCCGACCTCGAAGTCGGCGACCTCGACCTTCTTGCGACGGGTCGTCGGCCCACCCGTGATAGCAGCCGCCTTCGCGATCGCTGCCGGGCTGAGCATCTTGACGACCTCTTCGAGGTCGAGAGCTACAGGGTTGTTGCCGTAGCCGACGAAGCCGGTGACCGACGGCGTGTGCCGAACGGCTGACCAGGAGTCATCGGTGAGCTCCATGCGCACGAGCACGTAGCCCGGGTGCGAGGTGCGCGTCACGGTCTTGCGGACGCCATTGCGGATCTCGACGGTCTCCTCGGTGGGCACGACGGCCTCGAAGATGTAGTCCTCCATGTTGAGCGCCCGGACACGGTTCTCGAGGTTCTGCTTGACCCGGTTCTCCATGCCTGAGTACGTGTGCAGCACGTACCAGTCGCCGAACTTGTCCTTGATCTCGGCGCGAAGGGCTGCTACCGCACTGTCGGCGGCGGCGTCATCCTCATCGTCCTGGTCCGGCTCGGCCTCAACGTCATCGCCGAAGTTGAGGTCGATGCCCTCGTCGGTCGTCTCCTCGACGTCGTCGCTCAGGTCGAGGTTCAGCTCGACGTCCTCAGTCGTCTCCTCGCTCGTCTCGTCATCACCGAAGGTGACCGTGAGGTCCTCGATCGGGGAGTCAAAGGGTTGGTCAGTCATGTGTTCCTCTCTCAGCCCAGCAGCTTCAGCAGCGCCCAGCCGAACGCAAAGTCGAGCAGGCTCACGACGGCGATCATGAACAGCACGAAGATAAGCACGACCACGAAGTATTGGCTCAGCTGCGCGCCTGTCGGCCACACGACCTTGCGGAGCTCAGCGATCGACTGCTGGACGAAAGTGACGGGGCCGGTCCGCTTCTCGGTCGCCCCGGCGGTGGCTTCCTTGCGGGTCTTGGTCGGGGCGTCCTTCTTCTTGACGGGCGCCTTGGCCGAGCGCGGACGGCGCACGGGGATGGTCGATGTCGCGGACGCGGCTACGTCTTCGGCCTCGTCCAGCTGCTCCGGGTCCTCATCGTCGATCTCGGGATCCAGCTCTTCAGCCTCGTCCTCGTCGGCCGCGACCTCGTACGGGCCCGGGTCCGGAAGCTCGCGGGCCAGGTCCTGGCCAGAGGGGTCCTCGTCGAGCGACGGTTCGGCGTCGATCGTTCCGGCAGCGTCCGCCGGCTCGTCGTCGATCGTTGCAGCGTCGTGCGAGGGATCGTGGTCGGTGGGGGCGTCGGCGTCGTCGTCGACCGTGGTGACGGTGTCAGCCGCGACCTCGTCGTCTGCTGAGTGGGAGGCGTCGAAAGCCGCAGAGTCCTCGACGGCGGCATCGGCGACGTCGTCACCGGGAGCCTCGACGAGGGCAGCGGACACCTCCGGGTCGAGACCCGAGGCGGTCGTCTTTCTCTTGGCCACGCACTGTTCCTTCACTTGAGCCGCACCGGCTGAGCCGGGCCGACGGACGGCGCGGCTTGCGCGCCAGAGTTCGTCCTGCTTCGCAGGGCAAGAGGGACTTGAACCCCCAACCTGCGGTTTTGGAGACCGCTGCTCTGCCAATTGAGCTATTGCCCTTCAATGGCCTGGTCCGACGGAGGGCGTGCGCCAACCGTGGACTCGTCCACCAAGATGTTGAGTGTACGGGGTTTGGCGGCGTGAGTCGAACCCGCTCAGAGCTCGCAGTTGACCAGGACGGGCTCTGGCTCGAGAGCCACACCGAAGCGTTCGCGTACGCCGGAACGGACTGTACGGGCGAGGTCGAGGACATCCGTCGCGGTCGCGGACCCGCGGTTCGTGAGAGCCAGGGTGTGCTTGCCGGACACCCTCGCGGGGCCGTCCCCGTACCCCTTGGCGAAGCCCGCCCGATCGATCAGCCAGGCGGCTGACGTCTTCACCAATCCGTCCGCCTGCGGGTAGCGCGGCGCGTCGTCGGGCAGGGCTGCGGCGGCCGCGACCGTCAGCACAGGGTTGGTGAAGAACGAGCCCGCCGACCAGGTGTCGTGGTCCGACGCGTCGAGCACCATCCCCTTCGACCGGCGCAGAGCGAGGACGGCGTCACGGACGGCACCGAGCGGAGCTCGCTCCCCCGGAGCGACCCCGGCCGCGGACGCCAGCTCGGCGTACCGGATCGGTGCGGACAGAGGGCCGAGCTCGAGCTGGAAGCTGACGTCCACCACGAGGTAGCGGCCGGGCTCCGCCTTGAACCTGCTCGTGCGGTACCCGAAGCCGCAGTCGGCGGCGGCAAACGTGTGGTAGGCGCGCTCCGAGCGGTCCCACGTCCTGACCCGGGCGATGGTCGCGGAGACGTCCGACCCGTACGCGCCAACGTTCTGGATCGGGGTGGCGCCGGTGGCGCCGGGAATGCCCGAGAGCGTCTCGATGCCGATCCACTCCTGGGCGACCGCGTACGCTACGACGTCGTCCCAGGGCTCGCCGGCGGCGATCGTGACGAACGACCCGGCGCAGTCGGACACGTCGGAGACGAGTCCACGAGTGCCGACGACGACCACGACGCCGTCGAAGCCGGAGTCCGAGACCACGACGTTGGAGCCCTGACCCAGGACCAGCACTGGCTCACCACGGTCGTCGGCATCCCGTACGGACGCGACCAGCTCCTCCTCCGTACGCGCCAAGACCACGCGCCGCGCAGGGCCGCCGACGCGCAGCGTCGTGAGGTCGGACAGGTGGGTCGAGGCCGGTTCGGTGGCTGGCGCCGACTCGTACCTGCTGCGCTCGACGTCGCACGCCTCCCCCGTCGGACGCACGGTGATCAGCGATGCCGGATCGGTCATCCCATCCCCCGCGTGCAGACCTCGGCCGTGACGGCGCCGAGCACCTTCTCTCCGCCGCACGTCACCTCTACCGTGACCGTCGCGGTCTCGTCGCCGACGGCCGTGACCGTTCCGAGGCAGCGCACCTCGACACCCACCTCGTCGTCAGGCACGACCACCGGCTTGGTGAACCGAGCCGAGTAGCGGCGGACAGCGGCTGGGTCGCCGGTCCAGTCGGTGACGACCCGCAGCGCTGTGCCCATCGTGAGCATGCCGTGGGCGATGACACCGTCGAGCCCGAGCGCGGCGGCAACCCGGTCGCTCCAGTGGATCGGGTTGAAGTCCGTCGATGCCCCCGCGTAACGCACGAGGGAGTCCCTCGTCAGCGAGACGGTCAGCTCGCCGATCCTCGTTCCGACCTCGACGCTCATGCGGCGGACCTCGTGTGCACGAAGGTGGACGACGAGTCGACGACCGGTTCGCCGTCGACGGTCTGCACCCGCACGGTCACCCCGACGATCTCGAGCGCCCCGCGGCACCGCACCTTGTCGATGCCCAGCACACCGACCACGCGGTCTCCCGCTCGCAGCGGCCTGTGCCACACGAACGTCTGGTCGCCGTGAACCACCCTGCGCAGCGCGAGCTCGAGCTCGGGGTCTCCGAACAGCCGGTCCCAGGCCGCCGCGCCGATGGCTGCCGCGAACGTGGGAGGGGCCACCGGGGTCTCCCCCTGGTATGCGGGGTTGTCATCGCCGAGGGCTGCTGCGAACTCGGCGATCTTCGCGGAGCTCACCTCGTAGGGCGGCGTCGGCGCATAGGTACGGCCCACATGGGCCTCGGTGATCGGCACGCCCCCAATCTATGACGGGCGGCCGAGATGTGGCATCACGTGCGGATCCGGGTCTCGGCGGTACCCTCGTGTCATGTCGAGCGAGGACCCCGTGCACCCCGAGGCGCGCTCCACGAAACCGGCCTGGCCGACGTCCCAGGTGCCCGCGACACCGGCGTGGCCGACACCACAGTCCTCCGTTCCCGCCAGCCAGCACTCCGTAGCCACGCCCGTGCGTCCTGACCAGGACGAAGCGACCTACCTAGAGGACGGCGACCCGGGGGAGGAGCTCGAGCAGTTCGACTGGGACTCCTGGCAGCCCCCCGTGGTGTCCGTCGACGACGACGGGTCGAAGGCCGAAGAGGTGGACTGGGGCCTGGACCCCGCCATGGCCGTCGGCGCCGCGGACTTCCCCGACGACGGCACCGACTCCTGGCCCGACGACTGGGACCCGATGGCTCAGACGAGCGCCGACGGGATCATCTCCGCCCCCTTCGATCGCATCGAGGCCACGCCGGCCGTGACCGCGGACGCCTCGACCAGTCCGGCGCGGGTGTCCGTGCTCGAGGACCGACATGAGGCCCTTGCCGAGACCGCCGACGTCGTCGAGGCTTTGCCGACCACGCTGGACGAACCGCTGCCTGCGAGTGGTCACGCCTGGCCTCCGGCGAGACTGATCTCCCCCGACGTCGTCCAGGTACGGGTGCCGCGCTGGGCGCCATTCGCCACCGGGCTGGCACTCGCTCTGGCCATGGTCCTCGCCTCTGCGGCGCTCGTCAGCCAGACCGGCCGCCTCGGGCTCACCCTCTGGGTGCTCACCGGCCAGGTGCCGACCTCGGCCGACGCCGTCGTGAACGCATACCTGTCG
>JAYUEA010000412.1:0-3852 GCA_043739465.1 Propionibacteriaceae bacterium | reverse complement strand
GGGCCTCGGCGGTCGCCCAGTCCATCGGGCCTGTACGGATCATCTCTGCACGACGCTGGAGCTGCGTCAGCACCTTCGGGTGGACGGTGAAGCCGTCGGGGAAGTCGGTCATCGCGGAGGCGATGCGCTCCATCGTCTCCGGCGTGATGCTCGTTCCGACGCCCTTGCCGAGCTTGGCGGGGTAGTAGGGGACCTTGTGGTACTCCTCCTCCGCGTTCGCCTCGTCCGTCATCGAGCGGATCTCCTTGAAGACCGTCTCGAGCCGGATCCGGAACCTCTCGGCGTACTCGTCGGCATCCGTCGTCGAGATGTCGCCGCGGCCGATCAGCGCGTCGGTGTAGATCTTGCGGGTCGAGCGCTTGGCCTCGATGAGGTCGTACATGAGCGGCTGCGTGAAGCTCGGGTCGTCGCCCTCGTTGTGGCCGCGTCGGCGGTAGCAGACGAGGTCGATGACCACGTCCTTGGCGAACTGCTGGCGGAACTCGAACGCCAGGCGCGCCACCCGTACGCACGCGTCGGGGTCGTCGCCGTTCACGTGGAAGATCGGCGCCTCGATGACCTTCGCCACGTCGGTGCAGTACGTCGAACTGCGTGACTCGAGGGGCGCGGTCGTGAAGCCGACCTGGTTGTTGACGACGACGTGGAGCGTTCCGCCGGTGCGGTAGCCGCGCAGCTGCGACATCTGCAACGTCTCGTACACGACGCCCTGGGCGGCGAACGCGGCGTCGCCGTGCAGAAGGATCGGCAGAACGGTGAACGCGTGCTCGCCGTTCAGGCGGTCCTGCTTGGCGCGGGCGATGCCCTCGACGACGGGGTTCACGGCCTCGAGGTGGGACGGGTTCGCCGCGACCGACGTGACGATGCGCTTGCCGCTGGCCGCGACGAACTCGCCCTCGGCGCCGAGGTGGTACTTCACGTCACCCGTGCCCTGAGTGCCGTGCGGGTCCATGTTGCCTTCGAACTCGCGGAAGATCTGGCCGTACGACTTCCCGACGATGTTGGCCAGCACGTTCAGGCGGCCACGGTGGGGCATGCCGATGATCACTTCGGCCAGGCCGTTGTCGGCGGCCTGCTCGCAGATCTCGTCGAGCGCGACGATCGTGGACTCGCCGCCCTCGAGCGAGAACCGCTTCTGGCCGATGAACTTCGTCTGGAGGAAGGTCTCGAAGATCTCCGACTCGTTGAGCTTGTCGAGGATCCGCAGGTGTTCTGGATGGCTCAGCTGCACAGGCGGCTGCTCGAGCCGCTCCTGCAGCCACGTGCGCTGGCCGGCGTCGCCGATGTGCATGTACTCGACGCCGACGTGGCGGCAGTACGCGTCGCGCAGGATCTCCAGCGCGTCGCGGAGCGTCATCGCGGTGCGCTTCTTGCCGCCGAGCGAGCCGCACGGGAACGTCCGGTCGAGGTCCCACAGCGTGAGGCCGTGGCCCTTCAGCTCCAGGTCGGGGTGACGCCGCAGCCTGTACGTGAGGGGGTCGATGTCGGCCATGCGGTGGCCGAGCGCGCGGAACGAGGCGATGAGCTCGAGGACGCGCGCCTCCTTGTCGACCTGCTCCGGCGCGCTGCCGATGTAGATGTCGGTGTCCCACTCGAGCGGCGCGTACGGGATGCGCAGCGAGGTGAAGATGTCGTCGTAGAAGCCGTGACGACCCAGGAGCAGCTGCTGCATTACCCGCAGGAACTCGCCGGACTGTGCGCCCTGGATCACGCGGTGGTCGTACGTGGAGGTCAGCGTCATGATCTTGGAGACGCCGAGCTCGTTGAGGCGTTCGGGGTTGGCGCCGAGGTAGCCGGGTGCGTAATCGATCGAGCCGACGCCGAGGATGAGACCCTGGCCGGACATCAGGCGCGGGATGGAGTGGTTCGTGCCGATGCCGCCGGGGTTGGTCAGCGTGGCGGTGGTGCCCGCGAAGTCGTCGACGGTGAGGGTGCCGGCGCGAGCCTTCTTCACGACGATCTCGTACGCGGTCCAGAACTGGCCGAACGTCAGCTGCTCGCAGCTGCGGATGTTGGGGACGACGAGCTGACGGGTGCCGTCGGCCTTCGTCTGGTCTATCGCGATGCCGAGGTTGATGGTCTCCGGCTCGACGAGTGTCGGCTTGCCGTCGACGACCTCGTACGCCACGTTCATCGCGGGCACCATCCTCATGGCGCGCACCATGGCGTAGCCGATGAGGTGGGTGAAGGAGACCTTGCCGCCGATCGTGCGGGCGAGGTGGGCGTTGATCATGGTGCGGTGGTCGATGGCGAGCTTCATCGGCACCGTGCGCACGCTGGTGGCGGTCGGCATCTCCAGGGAGATGTCCATGTTCTTGGCCGTGCGCATCGGCGCGCCGCGCATCGTGACCTTCGTGGGCGCCGCGGTGACCGGAGCGGGCCGCTTGACGAAGCTGGGGGCCTCGGCCGGCAGGTACGACTCGGTGGATTGCGACAGGTCCGGGGTCGAGGTCGCCGGTGCGCTGGGTCCGGGGACCGAGGTCTTCTTCGCACCGGCCTCCGACTGCGCGTTCCCAGCGGCGGTGGGCTGCTCGTCGGTGCGCGGAGCGGGTGCGACGGTCGGCTCGAGGGTGACCTGGGCCCGCTGGGCGGGCGGAGCCGCCGGAGGAAGGGCAACCGGGCCGGTCTGCTCGGCGACGGGGGCGGCCGGAGACTGCGGGACGGGCGGGGCCGACGGGACGGACGGCGCAGTGGGGGCGGGCGCCGCCACGGGAGCCGGGGTGGACAGAGGTGCGGGAGCGGCGGGAGCGGTGACACGTGCTGCGGCAGGCGCAGGGGTGGCTACGACCGGGCCGGACGCGTTGCCACCAAGGGAGGCCTGGCGCTTGAAGAACTCGACCCACGTGGCATCGACCGACGAGGGGTCAGCGGAGTACCGCTCGTACATCTCGTCGATGAGCCAGTCGTTGGCGCCGAAGTCCTGCGCCGCGGTGTTCAGGTCCTGGTCGGGCTGTATGGCCACGATGCCCCTCGTCCTTCGTTGTCCGAGTCCGGGCGTCCAGCCCGGTACCTCAAACCATGCTAGGCCACGGAGTCAGGTACTTCGACCTCAAGAGACATGTGTTTGGGTGTTCGTGGCGGCTGCGCCGTGATCCGCCATGCCTTCCAGCTGACGACGACCGTGAAGACGGCCAGCGCGACGTTCCGGAGGACGAGTATGGACACGGCCAGGGGCTTGCCAGTCCCGAAGACGATCTCGCCGTAGCGCATGGGGTAGACGACCTGTGTCGCGTAGGCGAGCGCGAAGCACACAAACGCCCACGCGACGGGCCAGCCGAACGTCGGGGGAGACTTGCTCTCGGAGCCGCCGATGAGCGCCGCGAGGGGGCCCCCCAGCCAGAGGATGTACTGGGGGCTCAGCGTCTTGTTGACGACGATCATGATGAGGATGATCGCCAGCATCACCGTGGCCACGCCTCGAGTGGTGCGTCGCCCGAGCCACGCGGCGCGCACCCCGATGAGGATGGCGACGAAGAAGCCTACGAGGGTCGCGGCCGTCGCGATCTGGAGCGCCACCGGCACGCCGGGGCCGGCGATCTCGTACGCGTTGTAGCGGCTCAGCTCGACGATCCAGTCGCCGCCGTCCTGTGCGGTCCGCAGCCACATCAGCGGGCTGGCGGGCAGCGACTCGACCTGCAGCCCGCGGTCCGACTGCCAGCTCAACGGGGAGAGCAGCCGCTGCCAGCCACCGATGAGGAGGCTGGACAGGGCGAGCACACCGCCCGTGACGCCGAAGCCGACGGCCGAGCGGCGGGCCTTCCGGTCGACGCCCAGCAGCGGCAGGACCAGCAGCGCGGGCCACAGCTTGAGCGCCGCGCCGAAGGCGATCAGCGCGCCTGCGAGAGCCGGACGCCG
>JAYUEA010000411.1:0-3859 GCA_043739465.1 Propionibacteriaceae bacterium | reverse complement strand
GGAGAGGCCCGTGATCCCGACCTGCTCGAGCCCGTACCGCTCAGCCAGGTAGCCGAACGCCGCGTGCGAGGTGACGAAAGCCGTGCGGTCGCAGCGGGTCAGGCCTGTACGGAACTCGGTGTCGAGCGTGGTGAGCGAGGCGGCCAGGGTGTCGGCGCGCTGCCGGAAGGCTGCGGCCTGATCGGGCCGTGCCAGCGCGAGCTGCTCGGCGACGGCCTTCCCGTACGTGATCATCGTCATGGGGTCCAGCCAGCTGTGCGGGTCGAGAGCTGTCGTGGCTCCCTGCTTTGCCTCGAAGCCGGTGGTCACGCGCAGCGGCACGAGGGCGGTCGCGTCGAGCACCCGTGCCGGCTTCTGCTCGGCGACCGCGGTGTCCACCGCCGCCTGGAAGCCCTTCTCGTAGACCACCAGGTCGGCCGTGGCGAGCGAGGCCACCTGCTTCGCGGTCAGCTCGAGGTCGTGCGGCTCGCTGCCGGGGTGGGTGAGGTCCGTCACGGTCACCTGGTCGCCGCCCACCTGCTCGACCACGTACTGCAGCGGGTAGAACGCGACGACCACGTCGAGCCGGGCGCCTGACGTGGACGCGGGGGAGCTGCATGCCGTGGCGACCAGGAGGACGGCGAGTGCGGTGGCGACGGCTCGTACGAACTTCATGAGAATGATTATCACTTGATGTAAGGCTCTGTACAAGTCGCACCCGCCGAGGCCACTTGTAGCCTGCCCCTTCAGAGACGCCCCCGACTGCCACCCGCTGCGGCCCTGGCCAAGGTGCTGCTCGCGGGTTCCTGCACGCATGCCACGCACCCCAACTGCCGCAAACATGGGTTATGGGCAGGGTCTGAGGCGCTCGCGTCGCCAACCGCGACGTTGTTCGGGTTATGAACCGCCGGACACCGGTTTCCTGGGTTCATAACCCGGGGAACGTCGCAGTTGCTGTTGTCGGGTAGCTCGCCTGCCCTCATAACCCGGACAACGTCGCGGTTCGCGCCTCGGCGGCCCAACTTCTGCCTGTGACGCCGCGGGCGGGGTCGGGCTGAGCCGTACAGTTCGCGTGTGATCGTCGTCTCCAGGTTCCGGGTGCCCGCCGCAGGGCGTGACGCGTTCGAAGCAGCCGCGGCCCCTGCCGTACAGCTCCTGTCTGTACAACCCGGGCTGCTCGGACTCGACTTCGGCATCAATCTTGACGACCCCGAGCTGTGGGTGCTGGCAACGCGGTGGATCGACGTCGGGTCGTACCGGCGCGCTCTCGGTTCGAGCAACCGCGTCGTGCTCTGGCCGCTGCTGGCGCTCGCGCTCGACGAGCCCAGCGCGTACGACGGCGCGGAGACCGTGGGGCAGAACCTGCCCCGTACCCGGTAGCGTTCCCCACACGGGTCACCAGCCGGGTGGCCCGCGCGGGCTCACCCGCGAGCACAGAACTGGAGAACTTCCCGAGTGGCTAGCACCCTGGACAACGTCATCAGCCTCGCCAAGCGGCGGGGCTTCGTCTTCCCCTGTGGCGAGATCTACGGCGGCACCCGTGCCGCCTGGGACTACGGCCCCCTCGGCGTGGAGCTCAAGGAGAACATCAAGAAGCAGTGGTGGCGTCAGGTCGTCACCGCCCGCGACGACATCGTCGGCCTCGACTCCTCGGTGATCCTGCCGCGTCAGGTCTGGGTCGCCTCCGGCCACGTCGGCGTCTTCACCGACCCGCTCACGGAGTGCCTCCAGTGCCACAAGCGCTTCCGCGCCGACACGCTCTCCGACGAGTTCGAGAACCGCAAACACCGCAAGCCCGAGGGGCTCACCGAGATCCCCTGCCCGAGCTGCGGCAACAAGGGCCAGTGGACCGAGCCGCGCGACTTCAACATGATGCTCAAGACCTACCTCGGCCCGGTCGAGGACGAGTCCGGGCTGCACTACCTGCGCCCCGAGACCGCACAGGGCATCTTCATCAACTTCGCCAACGTCGTACAAGCCACGCGCAAGAAGCCGCCGTTCGGCATCGGCCAGGTCGGCAAGTCGTTCCGCAACGAGATCACGCCCGGCAACTTCATCTTCCGCACGCGCGAGTTCGAGCAGATGGAGATGGAGTTCTTCGTCGTGCCGGGCACGGACGAACAGTGGCACCAGTACTGGATCGACGAGCGCACCAACTGGTACGTGAACCTCGGCATCTCCCGCGACAACCTTCGTCTCTACGAGCACCCGAAGGAGAAGCTGTCCCACTACTCGAAGCGCACCGTCGACATCGAGTACAAGTTCGGCTTCGCCGGCGGCGACTGGGGCGAGCTGGAGGGCATCGCGAACCGTACGGACTTCGACCTCACCACCCACAGCCAGCACTCCGGCACCGACCTCACGTACCGCGACCCGGTCACCAACGACAAGTTCGTGCCGTACGTGATCGAGCCCGCGGCCGGTCTCACCCGCTCGCTGATGGCGTTCCTCGTCGAGGCCTACACCGAGGACGAGGCGCCGAACACCAAGGGCGGCGTGGACGTACGGACGGTGCTGAAGCTTGACCCGCGCCTCGCGCCGGTGAAGGCCGCGGTGCTCCCGTTGTCGAAGAACGAGGACCTGTCGCCGAAGGCACGTGACCTCGCGGCCGAGCTTCGTACGCTCTGGAACGTCGACTACGACGAGACCCAGGCGATCGGCCGTCGCTACCGCCGTCAGGACGAGATCGGCACGCCGTTCTGCGTGACTGTCGACTTCGACACGCTCGATGACCAGGCCGTGACGATCCGCGAGCGGGACACCATGTCCCAGGAGCGCGTCGCCCTCGACCAGGTCAAGGGTTACCTCGCCACCCGCCTCGCGGGCTGCTGAACTCAGCAGCGGACACCCGGACCCGATGGGTCCGGGTGTCCGTACGTTCAGCGTGTGACGAGCCCCCTCGCGATCATGCTTTGCCCCGCCGCGACGACGGCCTCTTCGGCAGGTCTCGCCGTCCAGCCGAGCACGCTCTTCGCCTTGTCGCTGGACACCTTGCGGGCGTAGTCGAGGTCGGGGACGGTCTGGCGCAGCTCCGGGTTGAAGAGGCTGCCGAGGCGGACGACGATGTTCGGGATCGACCGGCTCGGTACGCGCTTGGCGGCGTCGCCCAGGCTCGTCCGGAGGGTTGCCCCGATCTGCGCCATGGGGAGGCACGCTCCGCTGGAGACCAGGAAGCGCTGACCGGCGGCACCCGGGGTCGTCATCGCGAGGAGATGAGCCCTCGCCACATCCCGTACGTCCACGATCGGGATCCAGAGGTCCGGATAGCCGGGCATGCCCCCATCCAGGCTGCGCGACACGATGTGGTTGGCGCCTGAGATGGCTTTGCCCATCACCGGTCCCATGACAGCGACGGGACAGATGGTGGCGAGCTCCAGCGAGCCGCCCTCCGCGGCGACGAAGTCCCACGCGGCGCGCTCAGAGAGCGTCTTGCTCCGGCCGTACGTGTTCATGCCCGGGCCGTCGAGCACGCTCCAGTCGTCCTCGGTGAAGACGTGGTCGGTGTGCGGATGGCCGTACCCGACGGCGTGGAACGCCGACGTCATCACGACCCGTTCAACCCCGGCGTCCCGCGCGGCGCGCAGCACCCGCAGCGCTCCTTCGCGCGCCGGGAGGATCACGTCGTCCTCGTTGGCTACAGCCTCCAGGTGTACCGGGGAGGCCACGTGCAGCACGTAGTCGCAGCCGTCGACGGCCGCTGGCCATCCGTCGTCGCTGGTCAGCTCGGCGGCGACGAACGTGAGCCGGTCGCCGGAGGTCATCCCGGCCTCCGCCAGCACTGCGCGCACCTCGGGCTCACGCGCCAGAGACCTGATCGTGGTGCGCACGAGGTAGCCCTGCTCCAGCAGCGCCAGGATGCAGTGCCCGGCGATGAAGCCGG
>JAYUEA010000410.1:0-3865 GCA_043739465.1 Propionibacteriaceae bacterium | reverse complement strand
TGCCGGCTATACCCAGGTGCTGCCACGGCTGCTCGACCGTGGGGTGAAGTTCGCGCACCTGACCGCGGTCGCCTGACCGGAGTCGCCGACCGTGCCGCGGTCGCTGAGGCCTCTGACCTGCTCAGGTGGCGAGCAGGATGGCGCCGATGACGACACCGACGACGAGAATCCCGGCAGAGATGTACCAGGCCCAGTCGGGCGGGGTGAACTTGGCTCCGATCTCCCGGTCCGAGATCGACCCTGTGGGCTCGGCCACGGCGCCGGCGACGATGGCGACGATGACCGCGGCGAGGAAGGCGACACCGATGACGATGAAGCCGGCCTGCTTCTGGATCGCGCCGACGACGATCGCGATGATGCCGGCGGCGACGCCGAAGATGTAGCCGACGATCGTGAGAATGCTCTTGATCGTCGGGTTGCTGGACAGGAAACTCTGTGAAGTGCTCATGTACCACAGCCCGCCACGTGCGCACAGCCTTTGGGTCGTCCGCACATCCTCTGTGACGGGAATTCTGGACCAAAGGGTTGTGCGCGGGCTCGGCGTGTGGCCGAAAGGCTGTGCGAGCGGGGGGGTCGTGACTCAAGCCGGGATCGAGGTATCGGGCTGTCGCGGCGCCACTGTTGCACGGGTTCCGGCTCGCTGAAAGGCTTGGCACGAGTCCGTACGCCCAGGTCAGGAAGCCGCACATGCCACTCATCGATCCAGCGCTGCGCGAGCTGGCCGGGCTGTACCAGATCAGCACCGAGTTCTGGGACTGGAAGGGCCGCCGCACTGAGGTCGACGACGCGTCCGTGATCGCGGTACTGGCAGCCTTCGAGGTCGACGCCTCGACTCCGGAGAAGGCGCGCGAAGCCGTCGAGACCCACGCCAAACGCACCTGGCAGCGGGCGTTGCCGCCGTGCGTGGTCATCGAGCAGGGCGTCACCACGACCTTCCCCGTCCACGTGCGTGCAGGGGCTTCGGCTCAGGTGTTCATCCGGCTCGAGGAGGGCGGCAGCCTCGACGCCGCCCAGATCCACAACGTCACGCCCGACCAACAGATCGACGGCGAGTGGCTGGGCGAGGCGAGCTTCGAGGTGCCCCTCGAGATCCCGCTCGGCTACCACCGCATCGTGCTGCGCACCGACGACCGCGAGGTGGAGTCGGCGCTGATCGTGACCCCGTCGTGGCTCGGGTTCCCGCGGCAGATGGGCGCCAAGCGGATCTGGGGCTACGCGACCCAGCTGTACTCGGTTGCTTCCCGCGACTCCTGGGGGGTCGGTGACCTGGCGGACCTCGCCGACCTCGCCGTGTGGAGCTCGACGCAGCAGTACGCCTCGTACATCCTCATCAACCCGCTGCACGCCGCCCAGCCGGTGCCGCCGATCGAGCCATCTCCGTACCTGCCGTCGAGCCGCCGCTACGTCAACCCCCTGTACATCCGGCCCGAGGCGATCGAGGAGTACGCGTCGCTGACGACCACCGAACGCAGCGCGATCCGCGGGATGCGGCGCGACCTCGCCGACGACCTGGCCCGGTCGGAGGCCGTGGAGCGCGATGCCTCGTGGGACGCCAAGCGGGAGGCCCTCGAGCTGGTGTTCCGCGCCGGCCGCAAGCCGACACGCGAGATGGCGTTCTCCGACTTCCAGCGGCGCGAGGGGCGGCAGCTGCGCGACTTCGCGACGTGGTGCGCGCTGAGCGAGCGGTTCGGACGCAGCTGGCGCGAGTGGCCGGAGTCGCTGCGTCGTCCGTCGTCGCCGGAGGTGGCCGACTTCGCAGGAGAGAACGTCGCGCTCGTCACGTTCTACATGTGGCTGCAATGGATCGCCGACACCCAGCTCTCGAGTGCGCAGCAGGCCGCCAAGGACACGGGCATGGCGCTCGGCATCATCTCCGACCTGGCCGTGGGCGTGAACGCCGACGGGGCCGAGACCTGGGCGCTCAACACCGTGTTCGCGAACGGCGTCACGGTCGGTGCTCCGCCGGACCCGTACAACCAGTCAGGTCAGAACTGGGGTCAGCCGCCGTGGCGTCCGGACCGGCTCGCCGACCTCGCGTACGCACCTTTCCGGTCCATGGTCAACGGCATCCTGCGGCACTCCGGCGGCGTCCGCGTCGACCACATCATCGGCCTGTTCCGGCTGTGGTGGATCCCGCAGGGGCACGGGCCGCAGCAGGGCGCGTACGTGCGCTACGACCACGAGGCGCTCGTCGGGATCCTGGCGCTCGAGGCGCATCGCGCGGGCGCGCTCGTCATCGGCGAGGACCTCGGCACGGTCGAGCCGTGGGCGCGCGACTACCTGCGCAGGCGCGGGATCCTGGGCACGTCGATCCTGTGGTTCGAGTACGACCAGGAGAGGAAGCCGCTGGCGCCCGAGTGGTGGCGCGAGTACTGCATGGCCTCGGTGACGACGCATGACCTGCCGCCGACCGCGGGCTACCTGGCCCACGACCATGTACGGCTGCGATACCAGCTCGGCCTGCTCACCGAGAGCCTGGACTCGGAGATCGAGGCTGACGCGCGGGAGCAGTCCGCGGTGATCGGGATGCTCGAGAACCGCGGGGCGCTGCCGACCGATGACCGCGACACTGAGGACGTCACGCTCGCGCTGCACCGCTTCCTCACGTGGACGCCGTCACGCGTCCTCTGCGTCGCCCTCACCGATGCCGTCGGCGAGCGCCGCACCCAGAACCAGCCGGGCACGATCGACGAGTACCCGAACTGGCGAGTGCCCCTGGGCGGCCCCGACGGTCAACGACTCCACCTGGAGGACCTGTACGGATCCGACCGCGCGCAACGGCTGTCGTCGGTGATGAACGGCTTCCAGTCCGTACCGGAGATCCGCAAGAGGTCGCAGGAGTCGACGGACGACTGAGCCCCTGTCCGCCCGGTGTCGGTTCGGCCGGTTCGGTTCGCCATGTTAAGTGGGTGAGTTGTGGGTTCTCATGGCGAATCGGCCATGTGAAGGTGCGACTCACCCGGTTCACGTGATGAACTGCGCTGCCCGCCCGCGGCGCCGTCGCCGGCTCGATGTCTCCCTCCCGGTCGTCCCCGGCACTGTGCCGCCCGACCGGTTCGGCTCGCCATGTTAAGTGGATGAGTTGTGGGTTCCCATGGCGAATCGGCCATGTGAACGTGCGACTCACCCGGTTCACGTGATGAACCGCAAGGCGAGCGCCACCCAGGGCCAGGGGCGTGCTGCGGTCAAGCGAGGCTCGCCAGCAGCGTGTCGAGGTCGCGTGGGTGACGAAGGCGTACGACCGGTGGTCCGTCAGCGGACGACTCCAGGGCGACGATCGCGTCGTGCTTGCGGGTGAAGCTCTGGAAGTGCCAGGCGATGATCGACTTCTTGGTGAAGATCTGGGACAGGGACTCGCGGTTGCCGTTGTACATCGGCTCCTGCGTGATGAGTCGGCTCAACGTCCGGCGCATGAGACGGCCCAGGCTGACCCGACGCGGGTGGTCGAGGGCGACGATGACCTGGGTACGGGCGACGACCACGTCCCGCCACGTTCCGTACGCGCTGTCGATCACCCAGCGCTCGCTCTCGGCCATCTCAGTCGCGAGCCTGCTCTGGTCGTCGACCGGTCGTTCGACCCAGTCGGGCAGCCAGCTGATCTCGTCGTCGACGTGGTGGCTGGGGAGGTCGAGCGCCTCGCCGAGGAGGTCCGCGACCGTCGTCTTGCCGGAGCCGGTGACCCCGTACACGAGGATGCGCTGCGCGCCGCGGAGGTCCTCAGCGGTGGCAACGGGCATGGCGGCAGCCTCGTGTCGCGTGGCCGAAATCATTGACGCTGGGCGCGCCCCGGGCACGCACCCGGCGGCGTTGCCGAAGCTCGTCGTACGACCCGGTACGCCTGCGCTCAGGCGCCTTGCGATGCACG
>JAYUEA010000409.1:0-11636 GCA_043739465.1 Propionibacteriaceae bacterium | reverse complement strand
TGCGGCCTCCACATGAATCCGCTGGCAGATTCCTCCCACGAAGTGTCGAGAAGCGTGTGAGACGGTTCCGACCTATGGATGACCCGGCTCGTACATGGCGGGCGGCTACAGGAAGGCACGATCATGAAGTACCTCATCCTCATCCACCAGAACCGCGGCGCCCGTGAGCAGTTCGCGTCGTTCCCGCCCGAGGTGCAGGCCGCCTACCAGAAGCTCAACGCGACCTGATCGACAGCGGCGAGTACGTGTCCGCCGAGGCGCTGGATGCCGACACCACGGCGACCGTCGTGCGCGGTGGGCACGGGTCGTACGTGCAGACCGACGGCCCGTTCGCCGAGACCAAGGAGATGCTCGCCGGCTTCTACCTCGTCGACGTCACGTCGCGTGAGCATGCCATCGAGATCGCCCAGCAGATCCCCGAGGTGCAGGCGGGCGCCGCGTCGATCGAGGTGCGACCCGTGATGTCGTACGACTGGCCGGAGTAGTGGCCGACAGCGTGGGCGTCGAGGGCCTGCTGCGGGCGCATGCCCCACGGGCCCTCGACGCGCTGATAACGGACCACTAGCCCCCCTGCGCGGCCCGAACGAGCAGGGGTCGCAGCCGGGTCGGCAGGTGCTCGGCGAGCGAGATCGCGGTGCTGGACCGCTGCACGCCGGGTATCTGGAGCATCGCGGTCGTGACCTCGTGCAGGTGCGCGGTGTCGCGCGCGACGACCTTCGCCAGCACGTCCGCGTCGCCGGTGGTCGCGTGCATCTCGACCACCTCCGGCAACGCCAGCAGCGCCTCGGCCGCTGCGGCGCCCTCCGACTGCGAGATGGACAGGGCGACGAACGCCACCAGCGGGTAGCCGAGGGCTGCGGGGTTGATGCGAGCAGCGAACGAGCGGAGGGCGTACGCGCTCACCCTCCGCAGACGTGCGTGCACCGTGTTGCGCGCGATCCCGAGCCGGCGGGCGAGCGCCAGGGTCGTGGCCTCAGGATCGTCGTCCAGGGCGAGCAGGATCCGGGCATCCAGTGGGTCGATGGCGTTCATGATGAGCATCATGCCGCGTCTGCAGTCATGGTGTGAGCATTCTGCTTACTCGATAAGGACCTAGTTGCGCACGATGTCACGCTCTCGCCACGATGTCGTACATGTCGACCAGCACGCTCACCGAACCCACGACCACGACCGACACACTCGCCCATGGGCGGGTCGAGGACGTCTTCGGCCTGCTCAGCGGCACGTTCGTGGCGTCGCTCGGCATCTACCTGCTTCACGCGGCGCACGCGGTGACCGGTGGGACGGCGGGGCTGTCGCTGCTGATCGGCTACGCGACGGGCTGGTCGTTCTCGATCGTGTACGTGCTCGCGAACCTCCCCTTCCTCGCACTGGCCCTGCACCGCAAGGGCTGGGGGTTCACACTGCGTACGCTGCTGTGCATCGGCCTGGTGTCGGCCTTCTCGGCGCTGCACCCCCTGGCCATGCCGACCTTGATCCTCAACACCCCGTACGCGGTCGTCGTGGGCAACCTCCTCGCCGGCGTCGGGATGCTGATCCTCTTCCGCCACGGGGCGAGCCTCGGCGGGTTCAACACGCTGGCGTTGCTCGTCCAGGAGCGGTACGGCTGGCGAGCCGGATATGTACAGCTCGCTTTCGACGCCCTCATCGTCCTCGCGTCGATCACGATCGTGAGCCCGGTCATGGTGGCTCTGTCCGCGCTCGGGGTCGTGGTCGTCAACCTCGTCCTCGCGTTCAACCACCGGCCGGGTCGGTACCTCGGTCACTGACCGCCGGCTGCCAGTCGAACCCCTAGGAATCGCCTGGTTCATGAGCCTCGGGCAATGAATAACGCCCGCGCGGTAAAGTGAATCCGCTCACGGCGTCGGCTCCCGAGCCGGACGCCCAGTCGCGGCCCACCGAGCCAAAGGCCTGACATGCGCGATCGAATCATCGACACGAGGCGCTACGACACTGGGCTGAACGTACGTTCGCGGAGACCGAAGCGTATGTCTCACGCTCACCACGTGGAGCGGGAACGAGCGGATGGTTCGGGCAGCTCACCGGCTGGGCTACCGCGAGTGCGCCCGCATCCCGGAGGCGCGGGAGTGGCAGGGCCGCCGCTGGGACAGTGTGAAACTCGCCTGCCTTCGTCGCGACTGGGCTCTGGTCCGCGACGGGTCCTGACTACTGTCCGGCTCGAAGTCGCCGGCCGGGGCTGAGAGCGCTGGCCTGTACGGTACGGGCTGTGGGAGCTGTGATGATGCCGGGCAGGCCGGTGGCCGATGCCGTGTTCGCCGACCTGGTGCCGCGGGTGGCCGCGTTGCGCGCCGCGGGGCACAACCCGGGGCTCGGCACGATCCTCGTCGGCAGCGAGCCGTCGTCGGCCGGCTACATCAGGATGAAGCAGGAACGTGCTGCGGAGCTGGGTTTCGGCGGCCGCCATGTACATCTGGGGGACGACGCTTCGCAGGCCGACCTGCTCGCCGTGATCCGCGACGTCAACACCGATCCGGAGATCGACGCCGTGCTGATCCAGCACCCGATCCCGGCGTCGCTCGACTACGAGGCCGCGCTGGCCGAGCTCGACCCCGACAAGGACGCCGACGGCGCGCACCCCATGAACATGGGACGGCTCGCGCTCGGCATGCCCGGCCCGCTGCCCTGCACGCCCGCGGGCATCGAGGCGCTGCTGGCGTTCTATGACATCCCCGTGGCCGGCCGCGAGGTCGTCGTTCTCGGGCGCGGCTTCACGCTCGGTCGTCCGCTGTCGATGCTGCTGTCGCTCAAGCGGCCGACGGCGAATGCGGCCGTCACGATCGTCCACACCGGCGTCCCGGACTGGGACCGCTACACCCGTCGCGCGCCGATCGTGATCGCCGCCGCGGGCGTACCCGGCATCCTCCAGCCCGAGCACATCTCCCCCGGCGCGGTCGTCGTCGGCGGCGGCGTGCGGTACGAGGGCAAGAAGCTCCTCCCCGACGTGGACGTGCGCTGCGAGGAGGTCGCCGGCTGGATCACCCCCCGCGTCGGCGGCGTCGGCCCCACCACCATCGCCATGCTCTTCCGCAACACGGTCGAGGCCGCCGAGCGGCGAGCCGGGCAAGCGTAAGGTTACGGATCCCTGAAGAGTTGCCCGACGGAGTCGGCTGTCTCGAAGGGTCCGAGTGGTACAGAGTCTCTACCCGCGCAGTGCAGAACCTCCCCACGAGGAGTGCAGAACCTCCCCACGAGGAGTGCAGGACCTCCCCACGAGGAGTGCAGGACCTCCCCACGAGGAGTACAAGACCTCCCCCGAGCGCGAGCGTTTGGACCGGCCGCCTCAGGGGGTACGCGGCGGACTAGCGTGAACCCGTACACACCGAGGAAGGGCTCCATGACGACTGCTGCTCTGCTGGCTCAGCTGACGATCGAGGAGAAGGCCGCGCTCACGAGCGGGTCCGGCTTCTGGTACACGGTTCCCGTGACCGTCGAGGCGCCCTCGGTGGGCGCCCCCCTGACGATGTGGTCCACCTACCAGGAGTGGCTCGCCGACGAGGGCGGCCGCGCGCTCCCCGACGAGGCGGCCGCAGCAGGCCAGCCCGACCTGCGGACCTACGGCGACCTCGTCCACGTCATCGGGAACTTCCCCCTGATGTCGCCCGCCTCGTTCATCGGCATGTCCCCCGACCATGACACGGTCCTTCACATGGCCGACGCATGGGCCTCCAAGCACGGCGGTACCCGATGATCAATCCCCTGCGCCCCCTGGTCCGCCTGCTGATCACGCCGATCGGTCTGGCACTTCGCGGCCGACGCGCGGGCGAGGAGCGCAGCATCACACGGCGCACGGAGCTCGTGCAGAAGGGGTCCGCAGCGGTCACCCTCACGAGCACGTCGTTCCGTCCCGACGGCCCGATCCCCCTGCGTCACGCGGGCAGGGGCGCCGGCGACAACGTCTCGCCGCAGCTCGCCTGGACCAGGCCTCCGGTGGCCACCCGCGCGATCCTTCTCGTCATGGAGGACGTCGACGCGCCAACCAAGGACCCGATCCTTCACCTCGCGGTCGTGCTCGACCCGACGCTCCGTACGGTCTCGGAGGGCGAGCTGAACCGCCGCAAGGAGGCTCCGGGAGTTCGGGTGATCGGCGGCCGGACGTACCAGGGTCCGCGCGCGCTGCCCGGACACGGGGACCACAGCTACGACTTCCACCTGTTCGCGCTCGATGCGCAGCCCGAGGGCGACACGCTGTCTTCGGTGATCGAGTCCAGCGCCGGCCACGTGATCGCGCACGGCGTCCTCACGGGCACGTTCCGGCGCTGATCGTCTGACAACCGGCGCCGCGAGGCGCTGAGTCTCAGCCGGGCGTCGGCAGTGACACGGTCACCGTGGCGCCCGCGATGCCAGGAGCGCTGGTCGTCATCGACCCGCCGAACCCGGTCGCGAGCTTCTCGACGATCTGCAGGCCCACACCGCTCCGCCCGACCACGTCGTCGTTCTCGGAGTCTGAGCTGTGGGGGGCGGCGAACCCCGGCCCTTCATCGGTGACGACGAGGACAGCCTGGTCGCCGTCGACGAGCGTGACGCTGAACGCCACACCCTCGGCCGTGTGGGCGAACACGTTGTCGATGCAGATGTCGATGACGTCGACGAGGTCGGTGGCAGGCAAGGCCACCTGTACAGGCCCGCGCGGAACGTCCTGGTGGAAGGGCCTGCCCTGGTCCTCGGCGAGAGCGCTCCAGAACGCGACCCTTTCCCGCACCACCTTGGCCGCGTCGCAGGCCAGCACCATGTCGTCGCGCACGCCGCGTCGGGCCTCCTTGACGATCAGGTCGACGGCCCGTTGGACCTCCACGATGTGCTCGCCGAGCCGCCCCGACAGCTCGGGGTCTGCCACGGCCTCGGCGTCCAGCCGGAGCGCGGTGATGGGGGTACGGAGCCGGTGCGCCATCTCCCCGACGGCCGCGCGTTCGGCAGCGAGCAGCTCGGTGATCCGGTCTGCGAGGCCGTTGAGGCCCTCGGCGAGCTCGCGCGTCTCGACCGTACCTGTGGCTTCGGCGCGCGCACTGAGGTTGCCGTTGCGGAGCTGGTGGGCGACTGCGGCCACGTCACCCAGAGGGCCGCTGATGCGGACAGCCACCACCGATGCGGCGACGACGGAGATCAGCGTGAGCCCGATGCCGATCGCGAACGCCGTCAGCCAGGCGTCCTGCACGCCCTTGTTGAGCTCTGCCTTGGTCACGTGGGTGACGATCACGTACGTGCCGCTGCCCTCGATCAGGACCGAGCGGACGACGACCCCTCCAGACTTGCGGGCGTTGTCCTGGTACGTCTCGCCCTGACGACCTCGCGCCACGTCCGCGTCGTCGGGGGAGATCGGGGAGCCGAGGACGAGGCCGGTCGGCGTGATGACGCTCGTCGTCGTGGGCGTACGGCTGTCCAGGTCGGTGATCAGGCCAGGCAGGCGGGGATCGCTGTGCAGGCTGGAGACCAGCAGCTCAGCGCCCTGCGACTCCTGCTCCGCGGCAGCCATGGCCGTTCCCTGGGCGAGCTGCTGAATGAGCAGCGCGAGCGGGATGACGAAGGCCAGCACGACCACCGACGTCGTCGCCGCGACCAGCCACGCGATCTGTCGCCTCACGCGTCACTCGGATCGGCGAGGCGAACACCCACCCCCCGCACGCTGTGCAGGTACCGGGGCGCCGCGGCGGTCTCGCCGAGCTTGCGCCGCAGCCAGGACAGGTGGACGTCGACGGTGCGCTCGGCGCCTCCGTAGGGCTGCTGCCACACCTCCGCGAGCAGCTCGCGCTTGGTGACGACTTCACCGGCGCGAGACGCGAGCAGGAATAGCAGGTCGAACTCCTTGCGCGACAGCTCCAGGCGCTCGCCGTCGAGCGAGGCGGCGCGGGACCGCTGGTCGATCGAGAGCCCTGCGACCACGACCGGACCCTCACGCCCGGCTGGCCGGCCCACGCGACGCAGCACGGCGCGGATGCGGGCCTGCACCTGCTCGGTGCCGAATGGCTTGACCACGTAGTCGTCGGCGCCGGCGTCGAGAGCCTTGACGACGGTACGGTCGTCGTCCTGGGCCGTGACAACGATCACCGGCACGTCGCTCACCCCGCGCAGCATGCCGAGCATACGCAGACCGTCGACGTCGGGCAGCCCGAGGTCGAGCAGGACGACGTCCGGCTGCTCCGAGAGGACGAGCCGTAGCCCGGTCATCCCGTCGGGGGCCACGGCCACGGCGTCGCCTTGTTCCTCCAGCGATCTTCGCAAGGCGCGGCGGATGGCTGCGTCGTCTTCAACGAGCAGGATCCGAGTCACACCAAGAACCCTAGTGGGATCGAATGAAGCCGCAAAGCATCCCTGGCTGGTGGGGGAGTGTCAAGGGTCGCCTAAGGTGGATCCTGTGAAGGGTCCTCACGCTGCAGCTCTCGCTGCTGGATGGCTGGCTGTCGCGCTGTCGATGGCCGCTCTGGCGACGGCTGCGATCGGCCGCGTGGGCACCGAGACCTCCGGCGCCCACGCGCAGGTCACAATCACGATGACCGCCACGGTCCGTGCCACCTCGACCCCCACAGCACCGTCCAGCGTCATTCAGCTCCCTGGTGCTTTCGCGATGACGGCTGAGTCGACGACCGAGGTCACCGCAGCCACGGAAGCCGCGATGCCGGTCCAGACCACGCAGGCCGAGCGCTCCTCGACCGTGAGCCGCAGGACGGTCACCCAACCGTTTGCCGCCCCCGCCGCATCCACCAGCGCTCCGGTCGTCTTCGTCCCGAACACCGGAGTGCCGCCGCCGTCCACGCAGACCGTGACCCCCACCGCCACCACTAAGAAGCCGACGGCGACGAAGACGCCGACCCCGTCGGCCACCGCCAAGAACACGACAAAGGCAGACGGGTCGATCAGCGCGCAAACGTGGACCTATCGTCAAGGTGGCATCCACGCCGGCTGCCTGGGCGACAGGCTCGCGTACGCGGAGCCGTGGGCCGCCACCGGCTACCGGGTCGCGAAGAGCTCCAACTGGATCCGTAGGACGATCTTCTTCGACGGCTCCTCGCCGGTCACCGTCCTGGTCGGCTGCCACGGCGGGCACCCCACCTTCTCCACGTCCGACTGAAGCCGGTCCCTGAGCAGGGCCGCGAAGCTGCCCGTGTCGAAGGGTCAGCCGGGTCGACCCTTCGACCAGCTCAGGGAACGACAGCTCAGGGAACGACCAGCATTGGTCCACATCTCAGGTGGTTCTGGACCCCTACCCCATCGCGTCGCCGGGGTTCGCATAGCCTGGGCGGCTGGAGGTCGTATGCGCTTCATCACACGCCTGCTCGTGACGGCTCGCGAGCTGTGGCTCTACTACCTGGCGATCACCGTCTGTACGGTCCTCGTGGCCGGTGCCGGTCTCGTCAGCCCGTTCCTGCTCAAGGCCGCGACCGACCGGCTGGTGGGCATCGCCGGCGGCGCACCGCGTGAGATCACGCCGCTCGTCTGGATCGCGGTCGGGCTGCTCGTCGTCGAGGCGGTACGTAGCGCCATCTCCAACGTGGCCGGCTACCTCGGCGACGTGATGTCAGCCCGGCTGCGGGCAACGCTCTCGAACAGATACTTCGACCACCTGCTCCGTCTCCCCCAGAGCTACCTCGACAACGAGCAGACCGGGACTGTGATCGGTCGCCTCAACCGATCGATCAACGAGGTCGCGCAGTTCCTCAACGTCTTCTCGAACAACATGTTCCCGATGCTGCTGACGCTCGTTGCGTCGCTGGCGGTGATGGCGTGGTACTCATGGCCGATCGCGCTTCTGGTCCTGCTGATGTACCCCGTCTTCACCTGGCTCACGGCTCTGACGTCGAAGAAGTGGCAGGTGCTGGAGAAGGCGAAGAACGCCGAGATCGACGTCGCGAACGGGCGTTTCGCGGAAGCTGTCACTCAGCTGCGCGTTGTGAAGAGCTTCGTCGCCGAGGCGCGAGAGCTGCTCCACTTCGGGACCCGGTACGACACGACGATCGCGTTGACTACGCGGCAGTCACGGTTTTGGCACGTCATGGACATGACACGCCAGGTCGCGCTCAATGTGATCTTCTTCGCGATCTACACGGTGATCTTCATCCAGACGGCATCCCTCTCGTACACGGTCGGCACCATGGTGCTGCTGGTCCAGATGGTGACCATGGCCCGGATGCCCGTGACCAGCATGAGCTACCTCGTCGACACCGCGCAGCGGGCAGTGGCCGGGAGCCGCGACTACTTCGACGTGATGGCCGAGCCCGCGGAGACCGACACGCTGCCCCGTACGGATGGGCCATGGCCGGCCGTAGCCGGCGCGCCAGCCGTCTCCTTCCGGGACCTGACCTTCGGGTACGCGGACGGGCCTGCGGTGCTCGACCACGTCAGCTTCGACATCGAGCCCGGGGAGCGGGTCGCGTTCGTCGGCGAGTCTGGGGGCGGCAAGACGACGCTCGTCAGCCTGCTGCTGCGCCTGTACGAGCCGCGCTCGGGTCAGATCCTCATCGATGGGCTCGACATCACCGGGCTCGACCACGGCCTGGTGCGGCAACGGGTCGGCGTCGTGTTCCAGGACCCATCCCTGTTCTCAGGCACGATCCGCGAGAACGTGTCCTACGGCGATCCTGACCGCAGCGGCGACGGGAGCGTCGAGCTGGCAGCGGCGCGCGCGCACGTTCAGCCGTTCGTGGACCGACTCCCGCAGCGGTGCGACACCGAGATCGGCGAGCGCGGCCTCAAGCTCTCCGGGGGGCAGAAGCAGCGGGTGGCGATCGCGCGGGCGCTCCACAAGGACGCGCCGATCCTCGTCCTTGACGAGGCGACGAGCTCGCTCGACACGAAGGCGGAGCGGCAGGTACAGGCGGGGCTCGACGAGCTCATGACGGGTCGTACGACGCTGATCATCGCCCACCGCCTGTCGACGATCTCGTCGGTCGACCGGATCATCACCCTCCGCGAGGGGCGCATCGACGAGATTGGCACCCCCGACGAGCTGGCCGTCAGCGGCGGCATCTACAACGAGCTGCTCTCGCTGCAGGCCTCGGCGTCGCGCGCGGACCGTCGTCGCCTGGCCGCGTACGACATCGCGGGCTGACGCGCGACCGAACACCCCTTGTGGGCGCCCCATCAACCGACCGAACACCCATACTGGCGCCCACAACCCCGACGGTCAACGCTCAGGCGAGGTGGAAGACCTCTTCGAGCTCGACGAACGACTCGTCGGCGGTCTTGTCGCCGATCCCGTTGAAAAGGTGCTGCACCGACGCCTGCCAGCTCGCGTTGACCTCTTCGGCCGCCATGCCCTGCTGCGCCGCGGCCAGGCCGTCAGGGGTCTCCACGTAGCCGAACAGCGTGCCGTCAGGGCTGATGAACAACGAGTAGTTGCCCCAGCCTGTACGACGCAGCGCCTCCTGCATCTCCGGCCAGACGTCGCGATGACGCGCCTTGTACTCCTCGATGTGCTCCGGCGCGACCCGCGTCACGAACCCGACCCTGTGCATGAGTGCTCCTGACTTGATGGATACCTGGCGAGACCTCGTACGTCTACTCGGCTGCTAGCACCTGGTTGATGATGTCGGCGAGGTCACCTGGACGCTCGCGGACCACATCCCTGGACGCGCCGTCGACCGTGAAGCCCGTGGCGTCCTTGATGCCCTTGACCAGCACGTCGGCCGCCGTGACCGCCATCTTGTTGCCCGCTGCGGCGACGACGGTGGTCGGCGACTCGATGCGACGCAGGTCGGTGGAGAGGTCGAGCGACATCATCGCGTCCAGACCTTCCAGCATCGACTCCTTCGAGACGCCGGGGGCGAACACCCGCTGCGGCGCCAGCTTGAGCATCGTCCGCTGAACCCGCAGCGCGCCCTTGGGCGGGATCACGGGGGTGTCGACCAGAACGAGCCGTCCCACGCGGGCCGGCTCGTCGGCCGCGAACCGCAGCGCCACCATGCCGCCCAGCCCGGTGCCACACACGTCGACGACGTCCAGGTCGCGCAGCTCCATCAGGGAGACCAGGTCGGCGACGGCGCCGTCTATGTCGAACCCGCGGCCGTCGGTGGGCTTGAGTCCCCGGAGCCACGGAGCGTGGAGCGGCCGGTCGGGGCCGATGGCGGTCACCACGTCCTGCCAGGTGGGCGGGTTCTGGCCGGCGCCGTGAAGGAACAGCAGGGTACGTGGGGTCACGGTGACGATTCTCCTCCACCGGGGAATGGGCGGCCGAATCCGCCCCACATGGCGCGTGCTACGTTGCCGACGAGACGGCACAGACGTGCCGCGTCCATTGGGGGAGATCCGCTGAGGAGGTGTGTCGACCCATGACGTCAGACGATCCTCGCCGTCGCAACCCCGCCGACGATGACTTCCGCACCCCCCCGCTGAGCGGGCTGATCATCTACCAGGCCAAGCTCGACCCCACCGCCGACGAGGACAGCCGCGCGGCCATCCTCGACCACATCGCCGGGCTCGGGGTCACGGCCGTGGAGCTCATCCCGTGCAGCAAGCCGGTGGTCGCAAACGGCCAGTACGTGCCCGCCCACATCTCGCTCGAACGGGCCTTCGGAGGTGCCGCGGCTCTGCGGCAGGTCGTCATCGAGGCCCACCGTCGCGGCCTCGCGGTGATCCTCGACGTCGCGTACGCGCTTCGGGAGACCGTCATCGCCACGGCCTCGGACATCGACTCCGGCGACGTTCGGGCGTACATCGTCCGTGAGGCCCTCCGGTGGCTGCGCGACACGCACGTGGACGGGTTGCGGCACGACATGGCCCCGTACACGGACCTCGTCGATGCCTCGGGCCTCGACCCCTCGGCGGGTTGGCAGCTGATCCGCGAGATGAACCGCGCGATCCGGGACGAGTACAGCGACGTCGTGCTGATCGCCCTCGACGCGCACGGCTACCCGCAGGTGACCTCGCTCGACGACTCCGGAGCCCTGTTCCACGCGCAGTGGGACATCCTGTTCGTCCACCCGATCCGCGAGGCGATCAACGGCCTGCAGCCCATGGCCGACGTGCGCGATGCCATCGGCTCGAGCTTCGGCGACACGTTCAGCCGCGTCATCTACACCGAGGCCGACGAGCTCACAGGCCGCGACGCCGACAAGACTGTCGACCCTAAGGACTGGGAGTCGGCGAAGCGCGTCACGTTGGGCATCGGCCTGGTGCT
Source organism: Propionibacteriaceae bacterium (assembly GCA_043739465.1). Classification (GTDB taxonomy): domain Bacteria; phylum Actinomycetota; class Actinomycetes; order Propionibacteriales; family Propionibacteriaceae; genus Fen-668. Next base: position 508 of record JAYUEA010000409.1, on the reverse strand, counting down.
CACCTCGCCGGGCATCCCCATGCTGCTCCAGGGCCAGGAGGTGCTGCAGGGCGGCACCATCTGCGAGCGCAGCTGGCGCGAGACCGTCGAGCAGCCGGGGATCGCCGACCTGGTGCGCCAGCTCGTACGTCTGCGCAGGAACTGGTACGACACCACGCGGGGCCTGTCGGGCCACGGGCTCGACGTCTTCGTGTGCGACGAGGAGAGCAAGGTCGTCGCGTGGCGGCGCTGGGCCGACGGTGGCCCGGGCGACGACGTCGTCATCGTGGCCAACTTCTCGCCGACCGCCTACCCGGCCTACCGCCTCGGCATGCCTGACGACGGCCTGTGGCGGGTGCGGTTCTCGAGCGACGACACCTCGTACAGCGCGATGTTCTCCGGGCACCCGACACCGGACGTGGAGGCCAAGCCGTGGCCGAAGGACGGACAGCCGGCGTCGGCCGATGTGTCAGTGGGGCCGTTCTCGCTGGTCGTGTACTCGCAGGACCGCTGACTCAGCCGTTGCCCG
>JAYUEA010000408.1:0-3871 GCA_043739465.1 Propionibacteriaceae bacterium | reverse complement strand
GGCGGCAAGAGATGCCGGTACACCGTTCTGGACGAGCGCCACCATCGCGCGCAGGATCGCGACCTGGTCATCGTCGTACATCCGATAGCCCGACGGCGACCGCGTCGGGACGACGACCTTGTACCTGCGTTCCCAGCCGCGCAAGGTGGCTTCTGAGGCCCCTGTCAGCGCTGCCACCTGCTTGACCGCGTACACCTGGTCCACGCTCCTTCGGACGACTTACGGAATGCCCAAGGTTGGACAAGGGTTGTACAAGTGCTTGACGGGGTAAGTGCTCACCACCTACGTTGGCACAACCTTATACAAACATTGGACGGACGTCATGGCCTTGCGACACAAGACCCGGCAGCACATCTCAGACGACCTCGCCGCCGACGATGTCGTCCTTGTCGACGAGGGGGGCTCCGCCATCGGGGTCGCCAACCGCACCGAGGTGCACACGGGCACCACCCCGTTGCACCTCGCGTTCTCCACGTACCTGTTCAACGCTCGCGGCGAGGTGCTGCTCACGCGGCGCGCCCTCAGCAAGAAGACGTGGCCGGGCGTGTGGACCAACTCCTGCTGCGGACACCCGCGTCCCACGGAGTCGCTCGGTGACGCCGCCCGGCGCCGCATCCGCGAGGAGCTCGGCCTGACCGTCGGCCCGCTCGTGCCGCTCCTCCCCGACTTCCGCTACCGCGCCGTCGACGCGTCCGGCATGGTCGAGAACGAGATCTGCCCCGTGTTCGCCGGCTACGTCACCGACGAGGACCCGACCCCCGATCCCCGCGAGGTCGCCGAGTGGGCCTGGGTGCCGTGGGAGAAGTTCGCGGCGGCCATCACGTCGACGCCCCACGTGTACAGCCCGTGGGCAGCGTTGCAGGTGCCGCTGCTCGTCCCCAAAGACCCGGCGCTCTCCCCGTCGTCCGTACAGGCTCCCGACGTCGCCGCGGTCTGCCGCGACGTCGACGCGCTGCTGCGCGCCGAGGTGAACGCGCTGATCGCCGAGTGGGACAGGCACTCCAACGGCATGGGCCTGGACGTCCTCGCGCTCGACCTGCCGGCGTGGCTCGGGGAGCTGCTCGTGGGCCGCGGCAAGCGGCTTCGCGTCTCGATGAGCTTCTGGGGCTTCATCGCGGCCGGCGGCGTGCCGGGTACGGCCGGCTACACCAACCTGGTCCGCGCTGCGGCTGCCCTCGAGGCGCTGCACCTGTTCGCGCTGGTCCACGACGACGTCATGGACGAGTCGACCTCGCGCCGCGGCCGCCCGTCCGCACACGTCGAGGCCGCCGGCTGGCACGCCGGCTCCGAAGGCGTGGGCGACGCTCAGCTCTTCGGCCAGAACATCGCCGTTCTGCTCGGCGACCTCGCGCACACCGTCGCCGACCGGATCGCCGACGGGCTGCCGAAGTCCTTGCGGACGGTCTGGTACGCGCTCTGCGTCGAGCTGGTCGCAGGCCAGCGCGCCGATCTCACCGGCGCCGCCTCCGGCCGTCGCGACCTCGCACACGCCGAGCACGTGGCACGGCTGAAGTCAGGCCGGTACTCGATCGAGCGTCCCCTCGAGCTGGGCGCTCTCTCAGCCGGCGCGACCCCCGAGATCGTGGGGTCCCTGATCCAGTGCGGAGAGCACATCGGCCGGGCGTTCGCGCTGCGAGACGACTACCTCGGCGTCTGGGGTGACCCCGACCTCACCGGCAAGCCGGCCGGTGACGACCTGCTCGAGGCCAAGGCGACGGTGCTGCTGACCCTGGCGCGTTCCCGACTGGAGGGCCACGCCGCGTACCTGCTGGCCCGCCTCGGCACCCCCGACGTCAGCCGCGACGACGTGACGCAGCTCGCGGCCGCGATGCAGGAGGCAGGGGTCGACGAGGCCATGGAACAGCTGATCGCCGCCGCGTACATGGCCGCGACCAGGTGCCTCGACGGCTCCGTGCTCACCGAGGTCGGCATCTCCGGCATCCGCGACGCCGCGCGCTCCATCGCCTGGCGCGACGCATGAGTGGAACCGGGCACCACCGCTCCCTCAGCAGGGCCGCGGAGCTGCCCGTGTCGAAGGGTCACCCTGGATCGACCGCTCGGCAGGCAGCAGGCCATGTCGTCGTGGTCGGCGCCGGGCTGTCTGGCCTGAGCGCGGCGCTGCACTGCGCGGGCGCGGGCTACCGCGTCACCGTCGTCGAGTCGCAGCTCATCCCGGGCGGTCGCAACGGCAGCCTCACCCAGGACGGCTTCCGGTTCGACACGGGGCCGGTGGTGTTCACGATGATCAGCCTCCTCGAGCAGGCCTTCGCGGCGGTCGGCGCCCGCCTATCCGACTACGTGAGCTTCACGAAGCTCGACCCCGCCTACCACGCGTTCTTCGCGGACGGCTCGCGCCTGCTCGTACGTCCCGGTCACGACCTCATGCGCGACGAGATCCAGCGCGAGTGCGGATCGAAGGACGCAGTGGCCTTCGACAAGTTCGTCGCCTGGCTCGAGAAGCTCTGCGACATCGAGCTGCCGAACTTCATCGACGCGAACTTCGACTCCCCACTCGGGCTGTTCCGCAACCCGGTGGCGGGGCTGAAGCTGCTGGGGATGGGCGCCTTCGGCCGGCTCGGCCCCGAGGTCGCGCGCCGCTTCGACGACGAGCGCCTGCACCGGGTCTTCAGCTTCCAGGCCATGTACGCGGGGCTCGCGCCGAGCAAGGCCCTGGCGTTGTACGCGGTGATCACCTACATGGACTCGATCGAAGGTGTCTTCTTCCCCGAGGGCGGCATGCATGCGGTCCCGATGGCGATGGCGAACGCGGCCACCGACCACGGGGTCGAGATCCGGTACGGGACACCGGTCGAGCGTGTCGACAGAGCGCCGGACGGGCGCGCCACGGGGGTCGTCCTCGCCGGCGGTGAGCGCGTCACGGCCGACGCCGTGGTCGTGACGGCCGACCTGCCGGTCGCGTACGACCGTCTTCTTCCCGGCGTCCCCGCCCCGCGGGTCGCGCTCAAGGGGCGCTACTCGCCGTCGGCGGTCGTCTGGCACGTCGGCGTGAAGGGGACGACCCTCCCCGACGGTGCCGGCCACCACAACATCCACTTCGGCAAGGCCTGGGACGACGCGTTCGTCGACCTCATGGACCGGGGGTTGGTGATGGCCGACCCGTCGCGCTACGTCGCGGTGCCGTCGCTGCACGATAACGGCGCGGCGCCCCAGGGGCATCAGTCGCTCTACGTGCTCGAGCCGGTGCCCAACCTCCGCGTCGGACGGATCCCGTGGGAGACGGAGAAGTCGGCGTTCCGGGATCGGTTGTACGGGTTCCTCGACAAGGCGGGGTACGGGACCGACATCGTCACCGAGGCGCTGGTGACGCCGACGGACTGGCAGGCGCAGGGGATGGCGGCCGGCACGCCGTTCTCGCTGGCCCACACGTTCGCGCAGACCGGCCCGTTCCGCCCGCGGAACGTCGACCGACGCGTGCCGGGGCTCGTCTTCGCCGGCTCCGGGACGACTCCCGGCGTCGGCATCCCGATGGTCATGGTGTCCGGGAAGCTGGCCGCCGAGCGTGTGAAAGGAATCCTGCGATGAGCGAGCTGCTGGAGGCGGGCTACCGCCGGTGCGCGGAGCTGACCCGCGCGTACGGGACCACGTACTACTGGGGCGCTCTGCTCCTGCCGAAGAAGCAGCGCCGCGACGTGTACGCGGTGTACGCGCTATGCAGGCTCGCCGACGACATCGTCGACGAGCCCGACAAGGTGGACCTGTCGGTGCCGATGACCGGTACAAAGGCAGAGCGGCTGACCGCGTTCCGGGGGCGGTTCTTCGACGCGCTCGACCGTGGGACGAGCGACGAGCCGGTGATGGCGGCCGTGGCCGACAGCATCACGCGGCGCGGCACGGACCCCGAGTGCTTCAA
>JAYUEA010000407.1:0-3887 GCA_043739465.1 Propionibacteriaceae bacterium | reverse complement strand
CGTGAGGCTAGCGTCCCGCTGTTGCCGGGGCGCCGACGATCGGATCCGCGGGGTGCGACGCGATGCGGGCCTGGGGGACGTCACGACGGCCGCGCCCGAGGAGCCGCGCGACGGCGACACCGCCCAGAGCTCCCAGGGCGGGGCCGACCAGATAGATCCAGAACCCCTGCCACGTACCGGTCGCGACCGCAGGGCCCAGCGAGCGGGCGGGGTTGGTGCTCGTCCCGGTCCACGGCGCTTCGATCGACACCATCACCGCGTACATCGGACTCATCGTCCACGGAGTGAACCGCTGCAGTCGTCGATGCCCCAGGAAGACGAACACCGTGCCCACGAGCGCCACCGTGCACAATGCCTCCAGGGTGACCGCGAGTACGGGGTTGAGGTCCGGTGTCGGTGTCGTGGCCCCGTACGTGAGGGGCTTCCCCCACGGCCCCCAGACGAGAACCACGCAGGCGCCGGCGATCGCCCCCAGGCACTGGCTCAGGACATACCAGCTCGCATGCGACCTGCTGATCTTGCCTTCGACCAGGAACGCCAGGGTCATCGCCGGGTTGAGGTGGGCGCCGGAGTGTTTACCCAGCACCGAGATGGTGACCAGGGTGCCGGTGAGCCCGAACAGGGCGCCCGCGATGCCCCGCGCCAGCCAGCCCGGAAGAGCGAAGACCGCTACCGGCGAGGCCGGCGAGATGACGACGATGACCGCCGACAGCCCGCCGGTGAGGAGCAACGCCGTGCCGAGGAACTCCGCCGCGTACAGGGACCACGCGCTGCGATCAGCAGCCGCCTCGAGGTCGTGCCACCTGTGCAGCCGATTCCGAAACGTCGAGCCGGACGCCGTCGTCACAGCCCGGGCGACGACTGCATCAGGCCGCCATCGATGACGACGGTGGTGGCCGTCACGTACGACGCGGCGTCGCTCGCGAGGAAGGCCACCACGTCGCCGATCTGCTCGGGCATGGCCATCTTCCCCAGCGGGATCGCGGCATCGAGCCTCGCCATCGCCGCCGGGTCCGCGGCCGTCTGCGCGTTGATCGGCGTGTTGACCGCGCCCGGGGCAACGCCCACGACCCGGATGCCGTGTTCGCCGAGCTCGACGGCAGCGTTCCGGGTGAGCATGCGCATGCCGCCCTTGGCCACGCAGTACGCCGCGTTGCCGGGCATCGGCCAGTCCTCATGCACCGAGGAGATGTTGATGATCACGCCGCCACCGCCCTGGGCGATGAACTGCCGGGCCGCGGCCTGGGCACCGAAGAAGGCTCCCTTGAGGTCGATGCCGAGCACCCTGTCGTAGTCGGCCTCGGTCGTGTCCAGCAGCGACTTGCGGGTCTCGATCCCGGCGTTGTTCACCATCACGTCGAGACGCCCATAAAGCCGTACCGCCTCGGCCACCAGCGCCTGCACCTGGTCGACCTTGCTCACGTCGGCATCGAACGCCTCGACCGACCCGGAGTCCTCGCTCGCGAGCTGCGCCGCGAACGCCAGCGCCTGGTCGGGGGACACGACGTAGTCGACGATGACTTTGGCCCCCTCCAACGCCGCGCTGGTGGCGATCGCCGCGCCGATGCCGGTGGAACCCCCCGTGACGATGACAACCTTGCCTGCCAGTCCTCCTGAGCCCATGTCCCGTTCCCCTCAGATCTCTGCAGTGGCGGCCGAAACGACCTCGTACAGAATTCAACTCCTCCTGAGGCCCCGCGTCAGGTGAGCCCCCTAGGCTGAGACGCATCATCGCGCCGACCAAGGAGCAGCCCATGGCCACCGAGGCGAGTGACCGTGGATCGGCCGCACTGGGCGACCGCGGCCGTGAAGGCGCGGGGATCGTCGGCCTGCCGGCAGCGGGGTAGAACCGGATACCTCTCGGCGATGCGTCGGTCGGTGCTTGGTCCGAGGACCTACTTTGTCCAGGCTATGGAAGGGATGACGATGAAACGGCGGGGGTTGTTGGCGGTGGGTACGGGGGCGCTGGCTGCCACCGTGTTGGCCGCCTGCGCGCGCCAAGTCCCGCTGGACATGTCCGGCGACACGGCGGTCACCGATGCACCCTCGCCGACGATGGGTCGCACAACCGTGCGTCAGGCGCCGGTATCGGTTCCGCCCCTCGCCGCGCCCACCGTGCCGCCCCCGCCGTTGCCGACGACGAAAGGCCAGATCCCGGTCGGGACGGCGATCACGGAGATCCCGGTCCCCGGACCGTACATGGCATGGACTATCGACGACGGTACGGATCCGGACGTGGTCGCCGCGTACGCACAGCTTGCCGAACAGACCGGCAACCGGCTTACGCTCTTCCTCAACGGCAACCAGCCGTCCTGGACGATCAACGCAAAGCGGCTGCGCCCCCTCGTCGAGTCCGGCCAGGTCCAGCTCGGGAACCACGCCTGGTCGCACCCCGACCTGCGCGCACTCTCGGCGGCGGGGATCCAGGACCAGCTGCAGCGCAACGAGGACTTCATCCAGGCCACGTACGGGGTGAGCGCCAAGCCGTTCTACAGGCCGCCGTTCGGCTACATCAACGCCCATGTACGGAGCTCAGCGGCGGCGATCGGCTACACCGCCCCGACTCTCTGGTACGGGTCCTTGTCCGACTCGAGCGTGCTCACCAGCGACCAGATCTCGGCCTTGGGTGATCAGTGGTTCGGTGCCGGCAAGATCGTGATCGCCCACGCCAACCACCCCGGGATAATCGGTGCCATGCCGCACCTGTCTGACCTTGTCGCGCGGCGAGGCTTGCGAACCGTCACGTTGCGGGACGTGTTCGCGAGCTAGAACAACCGGCGGGCCGCGACCGAACACACTGAGCGCCGGCTGCGACAGATCGCGCACGACATCCGCGCAGGAGGCAGGCCGTCCGACCGGTCCGCACTCGACCTCGGCGGCATCCGTGGTGCGCGGGGGTCGTAGTGGCGCATCGTGCCAGACTGTGGCGATGAGCCTCAGTGGTGGCGAGTCGGACCCGGTCTTGTCCAGCGTCCCCAGCAGACTTCCGCCGACACCATGGGTCGGCTCCGGAGATCGCATGCTGCCTGCGTGGCTCAGGTCGACTGCCCACGAGAGCCGAGTCCCCGTCGCGTCGGCGATCGTGGTGGCCGCTGCGCTGCAGCTGGTGCTGGCGCAGCAGTTCACGCTGATTCACCCGCGGTGGCTGTTGCCGTCGCTCGAGATCGCGTTGCTGGTGACCTTGATCGTGCTGAGTCCTCTCAGGCGTACTCGCTTCACCGCGCAGGGGCGATACGTGAGCCTGCTGCTGGTCGCGATCATCTCTCTGGACAACGGGTTCAGTGCGATCTTGCTCGACATGGGCCTGATCAACGGGACCGCGGGAGATCAGGCGCTGCCCCTGTTGGCGTCGGCGGGGGCGATCTACCTGACGAACGTGATTGCGTTCGGGATCTGGTACTGGGAGCTGGACAGTGGGGGGCCGCTTGCCCGCGCGGCAGCAGTCCGTCCCTATCCGGACTTCCTGTTCCCGCAGATGACGCAGCACCACCTTGCTTCAGAGCACTGGGAACCTCGCTTCGGCGACTACCTGTATGTCAGTTTCACGAATGCCACGGCGTTCTCACCGACAGACACGATGCCCATGCCTCGGTGGGCGAAGGGCCTCATGGCGGTACAGAGCGCCATCGCGCTGTCGACCACAGCGCTGGTCATCGCCCGGGCGGTGAATATCCTCAAGTAGGTCGGGTAGCCCCTCGATGGGCTTCAGCAGGTGCTGCTTCTCCGGCTGAAGAGCGCTCCGAGGCATACATCCTCGCGACGTGCAGTCGGGCCGACGGGACGAGGAGGGCGACATGGTCAGCATCATGGACGCTGGTACTGGATCCGTCAGGTGTCTCAGGGCGGTTCTGTCCGACCTTCAGCGACTCCACCAACTATGTGAGTGC
>JAYUEA010000406.1:0-3899 GCA_043739465.1 Propionibacteriaceae bacterium | reverse complement strand
GCACTCTCGTCGGGCTGGGGATCGCCTTGGCAGGTCGCGCACACGTGACCCGAGGGCCGCGTGGGCTCTGGTACGCGGAGGGCTACGCCTTGCAGTTCCCGATCGCCGGAGCCTTCACGGTGGGCAACGTCATCCTGACGCCCAGGACTATCGCAGAGATCGGCGAACGGGTCGCCACGCACGAGGAGCGCCACACCTGGCAGTACATGGTGTGCGGGACGATGTTCATCCCGCTGTACCTGTCGGCGATGGGCTGGTCCTGGATCCGTACCGGCGACAAGGCCGCGCGCAACGTGTTCGAGCGCACAGCCGGGCTGGCGGACGGTGGCTACGCCGACGTACGGATCCGGCCCAGGAGCGAGATCCTGCGGCCCGGCAGGTCCGGGCCCACGGACGTCACCTGAGGTCGAGCCCCAGGCGGGCGGCCGACCGGTTGCGGCGGCGCTCCTCGCGCAGACGGCGGAGACGCTTGACGAGCAGAGGGTCGGCGGCCAGCGCGGCCTGCGAGTCGATGAGCGCGTTGAGCACCTGGTAGTACCGCGTCGGCGACAGGTCGAACCGCTCACGGATGATCTGCTCCTTGGCCCCGGGCGAGCGCCACCAGGTGCGCTCGAAGTCGAGGATCTCGGCATCGCGGGTCGTGAGTACGGACCCGCCGACCTGCACCGCGGACGACGTCATGGGGACATGCTAACCCGCGAATCACACGCGTGTCATTCCCTGGGTCGAGCCGATGAGAATGCTATGGAACAGGCGCCCCGCCGCAGGGGCGCGGCGAGCCCGCCCTTGCCTGGGGGTTAGTGTGGATGCCGACCAGTAGGCCCACCCCGACGAGGAGCGATGGAGAGAATCGAAGGCCGAGCCCAGCACTACGCCTGGGGATCGCCAACAGCCATCCCCGAACTCCTAGGTGTCTCCGCCACCGCTGAGCCCTACGCCGAGCACTGGCTGGGCGCGCACGAGTCAGCACCCTCCCTCGTCGACGGCAAGCCGCTCGACGCGGTCATCGCGGAGCGTCCCGAAGCCGTTCTGGGCGCGGCGACGGCACAGCGCTTCGGCAGCCGCCTCCCGTACCTCATGAAGCTGCTCGCCGCCGACCGGCCGCTGTCCATCCAGGCCCATCCGAACCGCGAGGAAGCAGAGGCGGGGTTCGCCCGCGAGAACGCCGCCGGGGTCGCGATCGACGCGCCCGAACGGACCTACCGCGACAGCTGGCCCAAGCCCGAGGCGGTCATCGCCATCACGGCGTTCGTCGGGCTCTGCGGGTTCCGCGACCCCGTCCGTACAGCCGCCCTCTTCGACCGCCTCGGCGTGGCGGACCAGCTGGCCGGGGTCATCGGCCCCCTCACCCAGCGCAAGGGGTCGGCCGCCCTGGCCGAGGTCTTCCTCGACGTGCTCAGCCTCGACGGCGAACGCCTGCGGCTGGTCGACCTGGTCGTCGACGCGGCCGCCGACCACGTGGACGATGACGGCGAGCTCGGCGAGCTCGCGCGTACGACCGTGATGCTCGCCGACGCCTATCCCGGCGACCGCGGCATCCTCGCCGCGATGCTGCTCAACATCGTCACGCTGGAGCCGGGCGAGGCCATGTTCCTGGGCGCGGGCAACATGCACGCCTACCTGCACGGCGTGGCCGTCGAGGTGATGGCCAACTCCGACAACGTGCTGCGTGGTGGGCTGACCGGCAAGCACATCGACGTCGACGCGTTGATGAGCGTCGTACGGTTCGTGCCGGAGCAGCCCTCGCTCATCCCGGTCGACGTCGTTGGGCCCCGGGCCTACCACTACGCGACCGACGCACCGGAGTTCACGGTGTGGCGCGTGGACCCGGGCGACGCGCCCGTACCAGTTCCCGGCCACGGCCCTCGGATCGGGATCGTGCTCGACGGCGACGCCCACGTCTCGAGTGGCGCGTGCCGCGTCGACCTGGCCCGTGGACAGTCCGTCATGCTCATGGCCGACGAGTCCGCGACGGTGTGCGGGACAGGCATCCTGTACGTCTCCGGCCCCGGGATCTGACCGCAGGTCGTTGGCGAGAGACACTGCGTCGCTGAGGAGAGACACTGCGTCACTGAGGAGAGACTCTGCGTTGCCTCCTGCTCGTGAGTTCTCTCCTCAGTCGCGTGAGTTCTCTCCTCAGCGGACGAGTGCCAAGCAACGCCCCCGCGCCGGACGCTAGATTGTGTCTGCGTTTCTCGGACGCGCCCCTGTAGCTCAGTGGTAGAGCATCCGCCTTGTAAGCGGAAGGTCGTGGGTTCAATCCCCACCGGGGGCTCCTTGCCTGGCGCACCGCGCCGCTCGCGACCCGCCCGTTGTCTCGACGCCTTCCAGCGGCTACGGTCTCGGACATGCCAGAGCCGAGTGCGTACGAGATCGCTGCGCGGCTGCTGACCCGCCGTCTGGTCATCGACCTCGGCTACGTCGTCGCCTCCCGCTGTCCGAGGCACTGAACCGACGGCTCGACCTCGCGTCCTCGACGGGCGCGTGAACGTCATCGCAGCCGGCGCCTCGCGCCCTTCCTCCCAGCACGTCCCTCTGTCAAAGGAAACCCTTATGTCCGTCCTGTCCGAAGTCCTGTCCGCCAACGCGTCGTACGTCGAATCCTTCGGCGACAAGGGCAGCCTCGCACTGCCCCCCGCCCGGCGCTTCGCCATCCTCACGTGCATGGACGCCCGCCTCGACCCTGCCAAGTACGCAGGGCTGAGCGAGGGCGACGCCCACGTCATCCGCAACGCCGGCGGACGCGCGAGCGACGACGCGATCCGCTCGCTCGTCATCTCGTACAAGCTCCTCGGCACCCAGGAGTGGTTCGTGGTCCATCACACCAACTGCGGGATGGAGCTGTTCACCGACGACGTCATCCGCGGCCTCCTGGCGAGCAGCCTCGAGACGGCCGCCCTGGACGCCGACGGGTTCGTCGACGTCGGCGAAGGGCCCGGCTCGGCCGAGGCTCGCTACATCGACTGGCTCACGATCGCGGACAACGCGGCCAGCGTCGTCGAGGACGTGACGCGCATCCGCAACCACCCGCTGGTGCCGTCGACCATCCCCGTGTACGGCTACATCTACGACGTGGCCAGCGGCCGGCTGGTCGAGGTGCCGGAGGCCATCACCGCGGGCGCTTCCCGCTAGCGGCCCGTTACCACTAGCACAGATCACCGGCGGGGGTTCACGAACCTCCGCCGGGATCGGCGGCGTGGGCCGGGACGGTTACCCTCCTCTTATGAACCCCTTCACCGTGGATCTCATCGGCTACGTGGGGAGCGCCCTGGTGGTGCTGTCGTTCACGATGCGGCGGATCGTGCCGCTGCGCATCATCTCCATGACGGCCGCGGTGATCGTCTGCGTGTACGGGCTGCTCATCCACGCCTGGCCGGTGATCATCACCAACGCGATCATCGTCGTGATCCACACGGTGTACCTCTACCGCGAGCTCACGCGGTCCCACGAGTTCGACCTCGTGCCGATCCCGTCCGACTCGCCGTTCCTCATCGACTTCCTCAGCGGCCACCTCCCCGACATCCAGCGCTCACAGCCCGACTTCGTCGAGCCGCTGCCGCAGGACCTCGCGTACATCTATATGCGCGACGGGATGCCTGCCGGTGTGCTCGTGGGGGGCCTCAACCTCGACCGCCTGAACGTGCGTCTCGACTACGTGCTGCCTGCGTTCCGAGACGCACGGCTGGCCACCTGGTTGTACGAACGCGACGGCGGGCGACGTCTCAAGGCCGCGGGAATCCGCGAGGTCGCGGAGAGGGCCGGTACGGACATGCACCGCCGCTACCTCGAGGGCGTCGGCTTCGTGCGTGAGGGCGACCGTTTCGTCCGCACCCTCTGACGCCTGGGACGCCAGAACGCCGGACCGCGACGATGCGGTCCGGCGTTCGCGCGCTGCGTTC
>JAYUEA010000405.1:0-11755 GCA_043739465.1 Propionibacteriaceae bacterium | reverse complement strand
TGGCCGACGACGGCGTGGTCGCCGAGTCGGGGCTGATGGTGACGCTGTCCGCCCTCTTGTACCGCCACATCGACGGCGTGCTCAACGGCAACCCGGACCTCGTGATCGACGTGCTCAACCTGTCGCTCGGCTACTACCACGAGGACGGCGACGACATCTCGTTCGACGGTCCGCTCGGCACGCTCCTCGCCGACTTCGGACGCTGGGGCGTCGCGGTCGTCGCATCAGCCGGCAACAGCGGGACCACGCGCCCCATGTACCCGGCCGCCTTCGCGGGCGCCCCCGCCGACCCGAGCCGTGTCCCACAGGTCACCGTCGGCGCGCTGAACGCCGACGGCAGGACAGTGGCGTACTTCTCCAACGCAGGCGACTGGGTGACCACCCACCGCATCGGCGCCTCCTTGGTGAGCACGGTCCCGACCTCGCTCACCGGGGACGCACAGCCAGCGGCGGAGCTCATGTACAAGGGCTCCAACCGGTCGACGCCCGACCCCGACCAGTACATCTCCGGCTTCGCGACCTGGTCCGGCACCTCGTTCGCGGGCCCCGTGCTGGCTGGCCAGATCGCCACCGCGATCCTGTCCGACGCCGACCTCACGACGCTCACCAAGGCCGCGTTCCTGAGCCGCGGCCAGCGTGCCGTCAGCGCAGCGTTGGTCGTACGGCCATGACCACACCGCACACCGAGTCCTCGGTCACGACCCGCGCGGCGGCCGCGTTCGCCGACTACCGCGCCGGCAACACCCAGGCCCTTCACGCCCTCGTCACCGCCGTGACGCCGGTGCTGTGGCACGTGGTCCGCTCCTGCGGGCTCTCGCAGCAGGCCGCCGAGGACACCGTGCAGACCACGTGGCTGCGGCTCGTCGAGAACGTCGACCGCATCGAGTCGCCGCCGGCCGTGCTGGGCTGGCTCTGCACGACGGCGAAACGCGAGGCCTGGAAGGTGCAGAAGCTCGTACGGTCCGTCGATCCCGTCGCGGACCTCGAGCCCGACATCCCGACGCCGCACGATCCTGCGCAGCTGGCCGCGATGCACGACGAGTCCCGGCGGTTGTGGAAGCACTTCGTGACCCTGTCGCCCAAGTGTCAGCAGATCCTCCGCGTCGTGAGCATGGGGGGCGCACCCGACTACGCGAGCCTCGCCACGGCGATGGGCGTGCCGATCGGTTCGATCGGCCCCACCCGCGGCCGCTGCCTCGCAGCCCTCCGCAAAGCACTGCTCGCCGACCCCGACTGGAGCCTGACATGACCGAGCATCCTGAAGACCTCATGGACGACATCGACATCGCCATCCTCGACGCTTTCGGGCGCATCATGGCCGAAGCCGACCCGGTACCCCCCAACCTCATCGACGACATCGACTTCACCCTCTCATTGGCCACGATGAACGCCGAGCTGGCCGCGCTCACCACCGAGGCCGCAGCCGTGCGTGCCCAAGGTCCCGAGAACGCCGAGTCGGTGACCTTCACGAGCAGCACGATGACCCTGATGGTCGTGATCGGCCGCGACGACGGCCAGATCCGTCTCGACGCCTGGGTCAGCGGCGGCGGCATCACGATCGAGCTGATCCACGGCTCCGACCGCAGCTCGGCCATCAGCGACGTGAACGGTCGCGTGAGCTGGTTCCCGGTCGCGCCCGGACTCGTACGCTTCCTCATCCAGCCGCTCACGGCCGGCGGCCGACCCGTCATCACACCCGCGATCGAGCTCTAGCCCTTGACGAACGCGGCGAGCACGGCCACCGGGACCTCCCCGGGGCTGTCGCGCGCCGGCGAGCTGTACGAACAGGCGCGCGGCGCGATCAGCGCGTACGCGGTCGACGCCGCGATGCGGCTGCTCGACGAGGCCGAGACCGCGCTCGGCGACGACAGGACCGTCGCAACCACCGAGATGCGGTTGCGGGTCGCCATCTCGCGCACCTGGGCCACCTTCGCCACGGCCCCTGAGGCAACTCAGCGCGAGCTCGACCGGATTGCTGCCGAGGCGGACGTACGGGGACTCGCCCACCTCGTACCGCTCGCCCTGCTCCAGCAAGGCGCGCTCTGGATCCGGCTCGGCGAGCATCAGCAGGCACTGCTCGCGCTGCAGAGAGTCGGCCCGTACGAGGACTTGCTGAGCGTCGACGACCGCGTACGGCTGCTCATCAACCGCGGGACCACGGCGTCGCTGCTGCTGCGCATCGACATGGCGACTGCCGATCTCGGCGAGGCTGCGGCGCTGGCGCGCGAGGCCGGGCTCGACCGGTTCGCGTACATGGCCCTGCATAACCGCGGCTACGTCGAGTTCCTGCGCGGCGACCTGCCGGCGGCGCTGCGGCTGATGGACGAGGCCGACCGGATGGAGGCGCCCGTCGACAAGGGCATCGCCCACCTGGACCGCGGGCGGGTGCTCATCGAGGCCGGGTTGGTCACCGACGCCTGGGAGGCGCTGCAGACGGCGCGGTCGAGTCTGGCCGAGGCCGGCCTCGAGGCGGAGGCGGACGAAGTCGAGCTGGACCTGGCTCGCTGCGAGGTACTGCTGGGGCGCAGCGACGATGCAGCAGTGAGAGTGGCGCCGCTGATCGAACGGTACGCGGCACGCGCCGCCCGGTTCCGGGAGATCGAAGCCCGAGTGCTCCGGCTCGAGGCGTACACGTTCTCGAGCGATGAGGACCTTACGGCTGAGGCCGAGACGCTCGCCCGGGACGCGCTGACCGCCGATCCGAAGCTCGCCGAGGTAGCGGGCGCCTTGTACGCGGAAAGCCTCATCCGTACAGGTAGGGCTCCCGAGGCATCCCTCGAGGCCGTACGGGCTCTCAGCCACTCGACTCAGCTCGCTCGGCGATGCCTGGCGCGGCGGGTCGCGGTGGACCTGGCGTTGGCCACAGGTGACGAGGGCGGGGCGCGGCGGGCGTTGCGGGCCGTGGTCGACGATCTGCGCGCGGCCCGGCGCGGGGTGTCCAGCCTCGACCTCAAGACCGGCATGGCGCTGCACGCATCACCCCTTGCGGTGACCGATGTCGCGCTCGCGGCGAGGTCAGGCTCGCCGTCGGCGGTGCTCGCGGCAACGGAGCGGTGGCGAACGGCGACGGGCGCAATGCCGCAGGTGCGTCCGAGCGACGATCCGCCCGAGCAGGCGCTGTGGACACGGTTGCGCAAGCTCCGCGCCGACCTGCGCGACTCCGAGCCGGGAGCCGACCTGAGCGGCATCCGGCGCGGGCTCGCCCAGACCGTACGGGCGCTGCGGCAGACCTCGTGGGCGAGGGACCTGGGTCGTACGGCCGACGACCTGCCCGCGTCGACGGCCGAGATCCGTGAAGCGCTCGCCGATCGGCACACGGCCTTGGCGAACATGGCGATCACAGGCGACATGCTCGTCTCCGTCGTCGGGCAGCCCGGTGGCCGGTTCCGCCTCGTGACGGTGGAGGGTGCCGCGGCGATCCTGGACCTGGCGCGTCAGGCGAGCGCAGACCTGGAGGCGCTGGCGCGGGTGAGCTCGTCCATGCAGGGGTCGTCGCTGCGGGCGGGCATCGCCCGGTCACTGGCCGACACGCTCGACGCGTTGAACCGGACGCTGAGTCCCGCCCTGCCTGCGGGCAAGGACCCGCTCCTGCTCGTACCCCCCGCACAGCTGGCTGCCCTCCCCTGGGGGATGCTGCCGGCGATCCGCGGCCGCAGCCTCACGGTGTCGCTGGCCGCCACTCACTGGCTACGGCACTCGGTCGTGGTGACGAACCCGGTGGTACGCGCGGTGGCCGGGCCCGATCTGCGCTCCGCGCCCCTCGAGCAGTCGGCCGTCGGCTCGACCTGGAACCAGCCGTCCGACCCGTGGTCGACCGGTCAGGACTTCCGTACCGCCCTCGCCTCCACCGACCTCGTCCACGTCGCCGCCCACGGCCAGCACGAGCCGGACAACCCGCTGTTCTCGTCACTGTTGCTGGCCGATGGGCCGACCTTCGTCCACGAGATCGAAGGGCTCAAGCTGCAAGCCCGCCACGTCGTGCTGTCGGCCTGCCGCGCGGGGAGGGTGAACGTACGACCGGGCGACGAGCCCCTCGGACTCACCGCCTGCCTGCTGGCCTTCGGCGTCTCGACGATCGTCGCGCCGGTCAGCATCATCGGCGAAGACCTCGCGGTGGCCACGATGACCGCGTACCACGAGGGCCTGTCCTCCGGCCTCGACGCGGCAACCGCCCTCGCCGCAGCGACCGCCGGCGCCCCGCTCCTTGCCGCCTCGTTCACCTGCTTCGGCGCCCCCTGGCGCGCCACCTGACTCCCAGAGCACTGGGGCGTCCGTGACGAGCTCGGTGCGATGCGCAGGAGGGAGTCCTGCCCGGCATGGCCGCGTGAATCTTCGACCTCAGATGTCGCGGTAGCGCTTGGCCTCCGCGAGCGCCGTACGGAGCTCGTCCGACGTCAGCCGCGGGCCGTAGCCCGGAGTGTCCCTCTGGACCCGCCAGCCCTCGGAGAGCGGCGACACCTCGACCGTGTCGAAGCCGAACGAGTCGATGAGCTTCGCCACCGTCGCGCGCGCCTCCGGATCATCCCCGGCGACGACGAGCGCGCGACGTCCGGGCGTACCAGCCGGCTGGACCTCGGTCGTCAGCGCACTGAACTGGATGTGGTTGAAGGCCTTGACGACCTTCGAGGTCGGAAGGCGGCGCGCCAAGAGCTCGGACACGGTCGTCGACTCGTCGTCGAGCTCCGCGATGTGACCATCCCGGATGTCGTAGTAGTTGTTCGTATCGATGACGACCTTGCCGGCGAGCGGCTCCACGGGGATGGTCTCGATCGCCGCCAGCGGGGTCGTCACAACGGCGATGTCGGCGGCCGCAGCGGCCTCCGCCGGGGTCGCAGCCCGTGCCTGTGGTCCGAGTTCGGTGACCAGATCGGCGAGGGTCTCAGGCCCGCGGGAGTTGCTCATCACCACGTCGTAACCCTGAGCCACCGCTAGGCGAGCCAGTTGCGAGCCGATGTGTCCGGAGCCGATGAAGCCGATCGTTGTCATGTCGGCCCTAACCGGTACGAGCCGGACAGCATTCCACAAGGGCGTACCCCCTATTCGGTCCGCCGACGCGATTCCCCGCGCTGCTTGATCCCGAGCAGGGCGATCCGGGGCCTCTTGCGCCCCCGGGAGGACTCGAACCTCCGGCCCGCGGATTAGAAGGCCGCCGCTCTATCCATCTGAGCTACGGGGGCGAGACGGAGACTCAGTGTACGGGGCGGCGCGGGTAGGTTGCATTCAGTGACGGTCGACAGCGGGTTCTCGTGGAGGCAGATCGCCGTCGCCGCCTACGGACCGACCGCGCTGGCCTCGATCGGGTACGGGGCCGTCATCCCCCTGGTCGCGCTGAGCGCCATCGACCGCGGCGCCACCCCCGGCACCGCCGCCCTCATCACCGGCCTGCTCGGCATCGGCCAGCTGGTAGCCGACCTGCCCGCCGGATGGGTGGCCGAGCGACTGGGCGAGAAGTGGTCGATCATCCTCGCCTGCCTGATCGACGTCGTCATGCTGGCGTCGGTCTCCTTCACGCACAGCCTGCTCCATCTGGCCGTCGCGACGTTCGTGACCGGCATCAGCGGTGCCGTCTTCGGTCTGGCCCGCCAGACCTACCTGACCGTCGCCGTCCCCCTCCAGTACCGCGCACGAGCCCTCTCCTCGCTCGGTGGTGTGTTCCGGATCGGGGGCCTCATCGGACCCCTCATCGGCGCCGCGGTCGTGGCAGGGTTCGGGTTGCCGAAGGCGTACCTGTTCGCCGCCGGCACGAGTTTCCTAGCCGCCCTCGTCACGCTCACGCTCCCGGACCTGCCCGGCGAGAACCGTGGTGCGAACGCGCCGCAGAGCGGCGGCATGTTCGTCGTCCTGCGCGAGAGCCTCGGCATCCTGCTGACCCAAGGCGTCGGCGCGCTCGTGATCATGCTTGTCCGCTCGGCGCGGCAGGCGATCATCCCGCTGTGGTGCAACGCACACGGGATCGACCCGGCCGCCACCAGCCTCGTCTACTCGATCTCGATGGCGTTCGACGTTGCCCTGTTCTTCTTCGGCGGCTCGCTCATGGACAAGTTCGGACGGGTCTGGGTCGCCGCCCCGGCGATGATCGTCATGGGCATCGGCATGGCGATCCTTCCGCTCACCCACCACGTCGCCACGATCATCGCCGTCGCCTGTCTCCTCGGCCTCGGCAACGGCATCTCGTCCGGGGTGGTGATGACGCTCGGCTCCGACGCCTCCCCTGGTGTCGGTCGTACGAAGTTCCTCGCCGGCTGGCGGCTCCTCGCCGACTCAGGGAACGCCCTCGGGCCGCTCGCCATCGCCGCGGTGACCACCGTCGCAACCCTGGGGGTGGCGTCGGTCGTCGTCGGCGTCCTCGCGTGGGGCGGCGCTGTCTGGCTCTTCCGTTTCCTCCCGCGTCGCGTAGCCGCCTGACTCGCGTCGTTCACCAACCCGTTAGGCTGCCGCCGTGGACAACCTGGTGTGGATCGACTGCGAGATGACGGGCTTGGACCTGGGTGCTGACGCGCTCATCGAGGTCGCGGTCCTGGTGACAGACGGTGAGCTGAACGTCCTCGGCGAGGGCGTCGACGTCGTCATCAAGCCCCCGACCGAGGCCCTCGCCCAGATGAGCGACTTCGTCACCGAGATGCACCGCAAGTCCGGTCTGCTCGAGGCGCTCCCGGAGGGCGTCACCCTTGAGGACGCGGAGGCGCAGGTGCTGGCGTACGTGCGCCAGCACGTCCCCGAGGTGCGCAAGGCCCCCCTGGCTGGCAACACCATCGGCACCGACCGGGCCTTCCTGGCCCGCGACATGCCGGCCCTCGAGGGCCATGTCCACTACCGCAACGTCGACGTCTCCAGCTTCAAGGAGCTGGCGAAGCGCTGGTACCCCCGGATCTACTACACCGCCCCGTCGAAGTCGGGCAACCACCGCGCCCTCGCCGACATCCGCGAGTCGATCGAGGAGCTCCGCTACTACCGCGAGGCCATGCTCGTCCCGGCCCCCGGCCCGGAACGCGACGTGCTGGCTGAGATCGCCGCACGCCATCAGGGCTCGCTGGCCTGAGGCCTGCTGGACCTGGTGTCGCGTGTCCGAAATCCATTGACGCTCGGCGCGCCCCGGGCACGCACCTCGCAGCGTTGCCGAAGCTCGTCGTACGACCCGGTACACCTGCGCTCCGGCGCCTTGCGATGCACGAAGGGGGACCACGCCCACCGTGAACAGATTTCGGCCACGCGACACTAGTTGGTCAGACGCCGTACGGCTCGGCTAAGATGGCGCTCGCCCTTCAGGGGCATTGCGGTGTGGCGTGGTGGGTATAGCTCAGTTGGTAGAGCTTCTGGTTGTGGTCCAGAAGGTCGCGGGTTCGAGCCCCGTTACTCACCCCACACGCACTCCTCTTCCTCCGGCACCCGGACCGGGTCACAGGGCGTCGAGACATCGGACAGAATGGCTCCATGGCCGCTGACCTGACGATCCCCTGCACCCCCCACCAGCTGCCGGTGCTGGTACGGGCTCGACTGGCTGTGGCGCTCGCCGCCGGGAGCCTGGCAGGTGCAGCCTCGCGCCTCGCCGGACGCGGCTCCGGCGCCTCGATCCGGGGTCAGGTCATGATGAAGGTCGCGCCCGACGCGCTCGCCAACCTCCTTCCCGGCCGTACCATCGCCAGCGTCTCCGGCACCAACGGCAAGACCACCACCACCCACCTGCTCGCTGCTGCCGTCCGCGCTGCCATCGCACCCGCGCGCGTCGTCACCAACGCCGACGGCGCCAACCTGCACTACGGCATCGCCTCGGCGCTCGCCGTGGCCCCCGGTCGCGACGTAGCGATCCTCGAGACCGACGAGCGGGTCGTGCCGGACGTCGTACGACTCGGGCGCCCCGCCGTGCTCGTTCTCCTAAACTTCTCCCGCGACCAGATGGACCGCAACCACGAGATCAAGTCGCTGGGCCGCGGCTGGCGACTCGCCCTCGAGAACGCCGGCGCCGACGGTCCGGTCGTCATCGCCAACGCGGACGACCCGCTGGTCACCTGGGCGGCCCGGTCAGCTCCCAAGGTGGTCTGGGTCGACACCGCGACGTCCTGGACCCAGGACGCGTCGCTGTGCCCCGAGTGCGGCACGATGCTGACGAGGGCGGAGGGGCGATGGGCCTGCCCCACGGGCGACCTCGTACAACCCGAGGCCACCTGGCACGTCGACGGCGACGCCGTCATCGACCCCGACGGCACCCGCTGGCAGCTCGACCTGAAGGTGCCCGGCTCGTTCAACGTGTCCAACGCCGCATGCGCCCTCGCCGCCGCGGCCGAGCTGGGCATCGATCCCGAGACGGCGATCAGCGGGATGCGTACGGTCACCTCGCCGGCCGGTCGCTACGCCACAGCCCACTTCGGCGACACCCAGGCCCGCCTGCTGCTCGCGAAGAACCCCGCGGGCTGGGCCGAGGCGCTCCCCCTCACCGCCACCGAAACCGTCGTCCTCGCGATCGACTCGGCCGCCGCCGACGGGCGCGATGTAAGTTGGCTGTGGGACGTCGAGTACGAACAGCTCGCAGGGCGCCGCGTGGTCGCCACCGGCCCCCGCGCCCAGGACCTGTCGGTCCGTCTCCTCTATGCCGAGGTCGAGCACAGAGTGGTGCCCGACCTCGCCTCGGCGATGGCAGGTCATGCTGACCCCGTCGACGTCGTGGCCACGTACACACCGTTCCAGCGCCTGCGGAAGCTGGGAGGCCTCGCATGACCGTCATGATCGTGCTCGTCTACCAGTCGCTGCTCGGCATCTACGGCGATCGCGGCAACGCGACCGTGCTCGCCAAGCGGCTCTCCTGGCGCGGCATCGACTCCCGCGTCGTCGTTGTCGAGCCCGGCGAGACGCTACCCGCCGACGCGAGCATCTATTTGCTCGGAGGCGGCGAGGACCTCGCTCAGACGACCGCCGTCCGCGAGCTGACGAAGGACGGCAACCTGTTCCGCGCGCTCGACGCGGGCGCGGCCGTGCTCGCCGTCTGCGCCGGCTACCAGATCTGCGGCACGACCTTCACGATCGGCGAGCACGACGACGTTGTGCCAGGCCTCGGCATCCTTGACGTCGAGACCCGGCGCGGGGACGTACGCGCGGTCGGCGAGATCCTTTACCGCTGGACCAAGCCCGACGGTACACAGTCGCTCGTCACCGGATTCGAGAACCATGGCGGCTTCACCCGCCTAGGCCCGGACGCGCGCCCTCTCGGCATCGTCGAGAAGGGCATCGGCAACGGCTACGACCGCTCGGAGGGTGCACAGCAGGGCAAGGTGGTCGGTACGTATCCGCACGGGCCCGTGCTCGCCCGGAACCCGGAGCTCGCCGACCACGTGCTGGAGCTCGCGCTCGGCCACTCGCTCGACCCGCTCCCGCGCCCCGCGATCGACGAGCTGCGTCGTCAACGGATCGCCGCCGTCAGGGCGTCCTGACAGCTCAGTCGAGGTACCAGCTCCACGCGAACCGGTTGCTCACGTACACGATGACGTGCGGCCCGTCCGCGGCCACGTACGGGAAGGTGACGTAGCCGCTGACGCACTGGCCCATCGCGAGCACCGCTTCGCTCGGGAACTCAGGATCCAGCCTGACGATCACGGGCGAGCTCACGTCGCCGTAGTAGGCCGCCCGCAACAGCCAACCGTCGAGCGACACCTTGACCCTGTCCGAGGCCACGCCTGCGGAAGTGGAGCTGACGCACACCTGGACGTTGAACGAGGCGAGGCCGCCCGTCAGGAGCTTCGGCGCAGGGTCTACGAGGCTGATCACCAATGGCTCCGCAGGGTCGTCGGCCTCGAGTCTCGGTTGCTCAGCGGACGGACGGACAGACGTGGCAATGGCTCTTGCCGAAGACGGCGGGTATGACGGCTCGACCGGCCCGTCCGCCGTCCGCATCGTGCCGCCGAGGATCACGGCGACGACCAGGCCCACGATGACGATGCCGGAGCCCATGACGACGCGAGCGATCCGGGTCTCGCTCCAATGCGGCGGGCTCTCGCCGTCCCACTCGTCCAGCACCTCGATCTCGGGACGCACCCCGTTCATGACCAACGCCCCTCGCTGCGGGTCATGTCAGCCCGGGGACCTGAACCGGTTCACGACAGCCGCCAGTACCAGCCGAACCGCTTGTCCGAGTAGAGGAGCGCGTTCGGTGACTCGACGACGTTCCAGGCGAACGTCACGTAGCCGCTGGCGCACTCTCCCTTGCCCAGGAGAGTCTCGGAGGGGAACTGGGGAGCCACGCTGGGCACCCCCGGTTGTGAGTTGTCGCCGCTGTCGAACCTGGCGAGCTGCCAGTTCGACGCCGCCACCCTGACCTTGTCCGAGGCGACGCCGGCCGACCTGTCACTGACACAGATCTCCACCCGGTATGCGATCAGTCCGGCGCTGGGGGCCTGGGGCTTCGGGTCGAGCAGGCTGATCCGCAACGGCTCGGCAGGGTCGTCGCTGGCCAGTGCCGGGAGCTGCGGGGACACGCGGCTGGCGGTCTCGGTCGGCGCCTGGCTCGCGATCGCCGTCGGTGACACGGTCGACACCTGGAGGGTGGTCGGACCGGTCGTGGCGGTCGATGGTGAGGGCGTGACGGGGCTGACCGCCTCGGGCTTCGTACCACCGACGATCACCGCCGCCACGATCGCGATCACGGCGACCACCGCGACAGGCCCGACCCACCAGTACGGGGTTCGGCGTCGTTGCGGAGGAGCCTCGTCGTCGTCCCAGTCGTCGAGGGCTTCGCCTCTCCCAGGGCGGGGGTCGTCGATCATGCCGGTCACCCTCCCCTGACGAGATGCGATCTAGAAGGTCAGCTGACCCGCCAGCTCCAGCTGAACCGTTCGTCGCCGTAGTTGATGGCAATGTACTTCGAGTCACCTGAGGTCGGGAATGACACGTACCCGGACACGCACTGGCCGGCAGCGAGCAACGTGGCCTCGGGGAACTCGGGGGCGATCCCGCCGGTCTCCATCGGCGACGTCCCCTCGCGAATCCCTGTCAGCAACCAGCCGGACCTCGAGACCCTGACCTTGCTTGCCTTGGGCGCGGCCGACCGGGCGCTGACGCAGACCCGGACGTTGAAGGAGACCATGCCTGCGGAGGTGCGCGGCTGCTTGTCGACCAGCGACACCAGCAGGGGTTCTTCCTCGGCGTCGCTGGGAATGGGATCCGGCGTGTACGCCTGATCCGGACCGGCCGTGATGCTCCCCGCCGAGGCATTCACCGTCACGTAGTAGGTCGACCCCGGGTTGGCGAGCGCCGTCGTGCTGACGTTCGGCAGGACCGGCGTGGCCGTGGGAGTCGGCGATGGTACGGGCTCAACGGCTGCCTGCTTCGTACCACCGAGCACGACTGCGGCGACGATCGCCACGACGGCGACCAGGGCCAGAGGGCCGATCAGCCACGTGCGCGTACGACGGGGCGTAGGGACCTCGTCGTCCCACTCGTCGAGGTGCTCGACATTCCCCAGGGGCGGGTCCTCATCCATACAGGTACTTTCCCATGGAGATGGTGGTCACACTCCCCTCACGCGCAGCCCGACGGATCAATTGTCACGCTACGCACTCGGGGTCGACCCTGCAGGCGGCCCCCGGACTCAGGCCCCGCTCAGGAGATGCGCCAGGACCACTTGGAGCGGTTGTCCTGGTAGGTCAGGTACTGCGGCACGAACCCCCTCGTCGGCGTGAACGAGATGCTCCCCGTCCCGCACTGCCCCTTCGGGTAGTACCACTCGGTGGGGAACATCGGGTAGGGACCACCGATGCTGATCGGCGCC
>JAYUEA010000404.1:0-3922 GCA_043739465.1 Propionibacteriaceae bacterium | reverse complement strand
TCCTCCGCGAGCAGGTCCTGGCGACGGACGAGACCCCGCCCATCGCTTGACGGTGCGAGCCAACGTCGTCAGGTCAGATCCGACGGGTGCAGTCGCGGTAAGGCATCCGCCCAGGTCCACTCGGCGTCGTTCACGACGGCAGGGTAGGCGTCGAGCAGACAGCGTGCCAGCCGGACCTCCCGGCTAGTTGCAGGTCACGCCCGTCGCGTGCACGGGGCAGTAGCCGTTCGGGTTCGCCTCGAGGTACTGCTGGTGGTAGCCCTCCGCGAGGAAGTAGTCGCCCGCCGGGAGGATCTCGGTGGTGATCTTCCCGTACCCGGCGGCCGAGAGCGCCGCCTGCATCCGGTCGCGCGCGGCGACGGCCGCCGTCGCCTGGGAATCGGTCGTGGTGTAGATGGCCGAGCGGTACTGGGTGCCGCGGTCGTTACCCTGCCGCATGCCCTGCGTCGGGTCGTGGTTCTCGAAGAAGACGGTCAGCAGCGCCTCGTACGAGACCGTGGCCGGGTCGTACACGACCTTCACCGTCTCCGCGTGGCCGGTCCTGCCCGTACAGACCTCTTCGTACGTGGGGTTCTGCGTCTGGCCGCCTTCGTAGCCGACGGACGTCACGTATACGCCGGGCACCTTCCAGAACAGCTTCTCCGCGCCCCAGAAGCAGCCGAGCGCGAGGTAGACGACCTCGTCACCCTCGGGCACGTCGTTCAGCGGCGTGCCGAGCACGCGATGGAGCATCGTCGTCCCGTCGGCGATCGGTCGCCCGCGCCCTGCCAGAGCGTCACGAACGCTGACGAGCTTGTTCTTGTCGAACCACATGTCATCCACCTTCTGCCTACGGCTCTCGGTCCGGTCCCCTGAGGAGCAGAACGACCGAGTCGTTCCGCGTCTCGGTGGACCCAGTCTGCCGTGCTGCACCGCATGCAACAGAGGTGGCAGGTGTCTTGTTCCGGGCTGGACGAACAGGCAATGGGTGCTGGTGGTGCATCTCGTACGGCGTGTCGCGTCACTCCAACCCCAATTGCTTGTCGGTCGAGCACGATCGACGTCCCTGGCAGGTGGCGTCCTGGAGGGTTTCGGGATCGTTGTGGTCTACCCCCCTGTGTCGGACGAACAGGCAATGGGTGCTGGTGGTGCATCTCGTACGGCGTGTCGCGTCACTCCTGCCCCCATTGCCTGTCGGTCGGACACGGGTCGGGCCCGGGCGACGTGGGCGGCCGGCTGGCGGTACGGGCTCAGGCCGGGCTGACCTCGCGCGCGAGAAGCTCGCTGTCGCGAGACGTCATGGCGCGGTCGGCCTCGTCGTACACGAGCGTCCGGGCCCTCGCGACGTCGATGTGGATGACCGCATGGGTGTGCAGGAGCCCTGTCGTGTGGAACGTCACGTTGGCGAGCTTCAGCAGACGCTCCAGCGGACCCTGGTGCGCGGCGACCGACTGCAGCCGGGCGTGCGGCACGATCGACTGGTGGCGCGTGAGCCAGCCGCGGCGCGTCACGACCACCTGGTCGTCGAGGCCGACGGCGTTCCACGAGTACGCGAGCGGGTCGAGCCAGATCGCCCTGCGCGGTGACCGTACGTACTCGATCGCATCCAACGACAGTCCCGGCCACACCGCCGCTAGGGCGGCCGCGACCTGCTCCTTCGTACCGATCGGCAGCAGCAACGTCGACACCTTCGACGACGACTCGCTCCTGGTCTGTTCGCCGAGCCCCAGCACCTCGAGGTCGACGCGGTAGCGCCTCAACGCACGCCAGAAGATCGGCTGGGACAGACGGATCGACTGGATCCGTTTGGTGGGCACGGTCTGGCTGGTGAGGTTCGTGAGGCCGCGGGTGATGCGCAGGCCCGCCTGGGTGTGGGCCAGCGTGAAGTTGAACTGGGCGGCGACACGGCGCGCGAAGTACTGCCCGATCGACAGCAGCAACGGCACACCGCTGGCCAACGCCACGACGGGCAGCGCCCCGTCCATGGGCAGCGGCGTGTAGGTTGCCAGCAGCCAGATCACAAGGAACGGCACCCCGAACCCGATCACCAGGCTCAGCAGGTCGTGCGACACGAGCGCGCCGACGAGCAGGTCCCACGGCTTCACGGTGACGATCACCTGGTCCCGCTCGCCCAGGTCCGCGAACAGCGGGTCGGAGGTCTGCGACCTGGCCTCATGGACGCTCACCTGCGCACCGTGGGCACGCAGCATGAGGAAGTCGCGCAGCTCGTACGCCCTCTTGCGCGACAGGTACCGCAGCTTCGTCGAGTCGTTCGCTCCCGCGTCGATGCGCAGCTCCGCGAGACCGAGGATGCGCGGTGCCAGCGGCTGCATCACGTCGACGGACTGCAGTCGGCTGTACGAGATCCGGCGAGAGCGCCTCGAGATCCACCCGGACTCGACGCGCAGCTCGAACTCGTCGGCGATGAACTTCGTGAACCGCCACGAGATGAAGCCGGCGAACAGGCCGATCAGCGCGAAGACGCCGATCGCGGCGGCAAACACCCACCACGGCAGTCGCTCGGCACCGGGGTTGCGGCCCGGGATCTGCTCCTGCAGAATCGCCCAGCCGACGGCCACCAGCGCCACCCAGCCGCGTACCAGAGGCGTCAGTGGGTGCGCCCGCTCGACCACCTTGCCGGTCGGTACAGGTGGGGCCGGCTCGACCGGACCCTGCTGCGGCGCAACCGCCGGCGGGCCCCATTGCTGGGGGGCCGGTGCGTACTGATGGTCCTGATACGGCTGCCGCGGGTAGGCCTGAGCTCGGTACGGCTGAGGCGGACAGCTCGGACCGGGATAGGGCTGTGCCGGATCGGGGTAGACCTGCCCGTACGGCTGCGGCGCCGGCTCGTACGTAGGTCCCGGGTACGACTGCTGCTCCGGCAGTGGGGCCGGAGACTGGTCGGGGTGCGGCGGGTACGGCGGCGGCTGCTGCCCGTACGGCGTCGTCACAGCCCGGCCCCCAGCGAGTCGCCGACCTCGATCAGGCGGTCGCGCATCCGCTCCGCCTCGGCAGCGGGCAGGCCGGGGATGGTCGCGTTCGAGTGCGCCGACGCGGTCACCAGGGACACGGTCGCCAGCCCGAGCATCCGGTCCAGGGGGCCGGCGTCGACCTTGGCGATCTGCAACCGTCCGTACGGCACGACGGTCAGGTTCTTGTACCAGAGGCCGCGGGTGATGCAGAGGTCCTCGCCTCGCTCCGCGTAAGCCCACGACCGCGCGTACCGACCGGCCCGGATCACCCGCCAGATGAACCAGGCGGCGCCCACGACGGCCGGTGCCCACTTCCACTGCGCCGGGAAGAACTGCGGGATGAGGAGGTAGCCGGCAATGCTCACCGGCACCCAGAAGAAGAGGTTCGCGATGATCGCGCCGACGACGCGCACGACCGCGTACTTGGGCGAGAGCCTGATCCAGCGATCCGCAGGGGGAGTGAAGAGGCCGGCCACAGCTCCACTGTACGGGTCCGGACCAGGGCGGCCCGCCACCCAGGCGTCCGTCACGAGAGGCGCAGGGGCCGGCTCGTACCGACCCCAATAGACTCCGGGCATGGATTCTGAGCTCGTGCTGGTCATCGACTTCGGAGCGCAGTACGCGCAGCTCATCGCGCGCCGCGTCCGTGAGGCGAACTGCTACTCCGAGATCGTCCCGCACACGGTGTCGGTCGCCGACCTGGTCGCGCGCAAGCCGGCGGCGATCGTGCTGTCCGGCGGACCGCAGTCGGTGTACGCCGACGGCGCGCCCCAGGTCGACCCTGCGCTGTTCGACACGGGCATCCCCGTCTTCGGCATCTGCTACGGCTTCCAGGCGATGGCCCGCGCGCTCGGCGGCGACGTCGCGAAGACCGGCCTGTCCGAGTTCGGCCGCACGGTCATCACCGTCGACCACCCCGGCACGCTGCTCAGCGACGTTCCCAGCTGCTTCAACGCGTGGATGAGCCACGG
>JAYUEA010000403.1:0-3924 GCA_043739465.1 Propionibacteriaceae bacterium | reverse complement strand
AACGCGGACATCACCATCAACGGGATCTACGGGGCACGCCAGTTCGTGCAATTCCGCAACCCGGGAACGTACAACATCGTGGTGACCGCCATGCTGGGCGAACAGGTAGCGCAGATCGCCGAACGCATCGTGGTCTCCGACCCCAAAGCCGGCGCCCTCCCGATCCCGATCATCTGGGCGACCCAGGACCGATACCGGCCTCGCCTGATCGTCTTCTCTCTACCGGGCAGCGACGAAACCCGATCGGTGATCGCCGATTACGAGTGGGCGTTCGGCGACGGAACGATCGGGATGAGCCAGACGGGCACGATCGAGCACGACTACACGGATGCGCTCGGGCGCGACGCCCTGTACACGACCTTCGACGTCGAGGTCACCGCGCACTTCACCGACCAGAGCTCCACCACAGGCCGGCGAAGCATCTCCGTCTTCAACACGTACGCCCTCAACAAGGTGCGCCGTGGCATCCTGACGCCTCGCGTCGCGGTCAATCATCCGCAGCTCATCCCCGCCATCATGTTCCTCCCCGGCGAGATCATCTGTTCGTTCACTATCACCAACCCGGAAGACGAGGACCTGCTGTTCTCGCGGGAGAAGCAGGAATGGCTCCGAGCCGACCCATCGGATCTCGCCCCGTCCGACCCCAATGAGCCAGGCCTTGCCCGCGCGGCGTCACTCGCGGCACGATCCTCGGCGGCGAACCAGACTGTCGCATCCGACCTCCGAGTTCCCGCCCAGTCGACGGTCACAGTCTCGCGAGTCTTTCCCGAGGCCCTGTTCACGAGCGACGTCTTCGGCGTCGCCATCCATCTGGACGGGCACGGCACGTGCTCCAAGCTTCCGGCGATTGCGAGCGCGTACATCGAGGTCAAGCTGCCGATGGCGTGGAGCAGCTATGTTTCCCGAAGCTCACGCAGCGCACTGGGTTTCGCCGCGAAGCTCAGCGCCGCCGCATCTGTCCTCACGCTGAACGATCTGCGCGAGCCGGTGAGACGCGCTGCCGTCGCCGAGCGGCTGTCTGGCGCGGTCGCACCCGCATCCACTGCGCCGGTGGCAACCAGTTCGAACACCGACGTCGCGACTGTCGATTACGAGGGAGCTGCGGTATCGCTGGCGCGGCTGGGGTCGTACACGCTGAACGGGACGTCGCTGGCCGATGAGCTGACGGCACTCGTCTCGCCCGATGTCTCCCCTTACGACGTGCACTCCCTGTTCGACCCGGCCCAGCCCGAGGTGGGCCAGGAATGCGACCCCGACAACAGGCAGGATGATCTGCCCGACGGGATGGTCTGCCAGCTGACCAACGAGATCGAGTGGCGGTTCGTGCCGGGCCGCATCCTCAACGCCAAGAAGGGTGATCTGCTCCTCGACCCGGGCGGTCCCGGTCTCGTCGGCCAGCTGCTACGCCAGGTGACGCCTGCCCAGTTCTATTCGCACTGCGCGATCATGTCCAAGAACCACATCGAGCTGCGCCACTCGACCGGCTCCGACGACTGGCTCAAGGATCACCTCGCCGGAAACTTTCTCGGCAACAAGGGCACCGACGGTTTCGACCCGACGGCGTTGAAGTACTTGTGGCCCGGATCGCTCACCCAGTCGATCGACAACGCCTTCCACGGCGAGTGGGTCACCTCGCCCGACACCGGCCCGTACAAGATCGCCGACTTCAGCTTCGCCCCCGACCTCAGCGACGCGAGCACGATCATTCCCCCCGTCGTGGTCAAGCCCCCGCCCTTCGACGAGACCGCTGATGTGCGCCGAACCCTCCATCGGATCGCGGAAGAGGCGATCAAGATCAACGCCCACTACCGCTTCTACGGCTACACGCGCCCCGAGATCGCCCTCGGCCCCGCAGGAGTCGCCGGCCCCGACTCGGGCTGGGCCCACGGGACGATCGCGACGCAGTGTGCATCCTTCATCTGGCTGGCCGCCCAGCATGCGGGCGTGAAGCTGGAGGGCCCGGGCAAGTTCACCAAGGTCACCGACCTCGAACCGACCGACGTCGTGCTGGGGGCGGCCGTGAACGGGGCGACCCTCGACGGCCTCTACCTCTACACCGCCGCCGAGCGCCAGGCAGCCGCCAAGTGGCTCTACCAGAAGGTGTTCGACATCGCGTACAACACCGCAGGCTTCTGGGGCCAGCTGTTCACCGGTGCTCCGGATGACGTCGCCAACCAGCTGTGCAACGCCTTCGCCTCCGACTGGACCGACCTCGGCAACGGCGGCTCCGGCGACTCGGACGCGTGGAAGTCGACAGGCGAGGCGAACGCCGTCAGCCCCGACAACCTGATGCTGTGGGATTCCCCCAACGGTTCCGGCCAGGGTCAGTTCCGCTCGGTGTACGGCCACATCGAGGAGCTCTTCTACCTTCCCGGCACGTACGCGCAGGTGCCGATCTATCGCTGGAAGCTGGTGACCACCAAGGGCAACCTCACAGGTACGGTCACGGCCACCGCCGACGTCACCGGCGCCAACGTGTCCCTGCTCGGCAGCGGACAGCAGGACGTTGTCGTCGGCGCCGACGGGCGCTTCGAGTTCACCGCCGTGCCTGCCGGTCACTACTCCGTGTCGGCCGGCCTGAACATCGCTGGCCATTGGAACTCGAACACCGTCCCGGTCGAGGTGACTGCGGGAGGGACCACCGATGTCACCGTGCCGCTGCAGCCGCCCCCCGAGGTGTTCCGCACAGTCACGATCTCGGTCGACATGGACACCAACTGGAGCTCTTTCTGGGCACACAGCGATCATCCCTGGTCCGGCTCCAAGTCGGTGAAGGTACACCCGTTCTGGTCCCACGGTCACCTCGACTTCGGCGGCGGCGACACCCCCCGGGGCGGGCTCGGCTTCGACATCGACCTGAACGCCGACCTCAGCGTGACCGTCTCCTGGGCCGCGAGCGAGGTGGACGACGAAGTCGAGGCCACAGTGAATGGCGGAGCGAACGTCGCCAAGGACGCGGGTCTCGGCTGGAGCGGGCTGACGGTGGTGAACCCGGATGCGATCGACAACGACCACACGACGATGAGCTTCACCATCCACAACGATCAGGGTTAGGTTCGGACGCTGGTTGTCGGTGGGGCACGGCATGATCGCGGTATGAGGACCCGGAGTTTCACGATCACACCGTTGGGTGAGTTCTCGCGGGGTCGAGCTGCGCCAGGACGAACGGGGCGTCCATGCGGTGGTACAGGGCGAAGGTGCCCTCGACGTGATCCAGGACCAGGTCGCCCGCGTACTCTCCCTCGACCATGACGCCCGTGGGTACGCCGAGGTGGGCCAACGCGACCCCGTGATCGGCAGGTTGCAGCAGGCCGCTGTCGGGCTTCGTCCGCCATTGTTCTACTCCCGGGCTGGCAGATGGCCCGTATCCGTGCCGAGCCCAGTGAGGCCCATGGCGCAGTGTTCGAGCTTGCCGGCGAGCGGCTCGCCGCGCTGCCGACGCCGACTCAGCTGCTGGCCATCGAGGGATTTCCCGGCATCGACGCTGACCGGCTGCACAGGATGCAGGGCGCAGCCCGCGCGGCGCTCGACGGTCAGCTCGACGTGGACCGCCTGCAAGCCCTCGGCCCAGAGGAGGCGCTGGTCGACGTTCAGCGCATCAAGGGCATCGGACCGTTCTACGCCGGGCTGATCGTCGTGCGCGCGACAGGATTCACCGACGTGCTGCCCAGCAACGAACCGAGGGCTCTCGAGTTGGTACGTGAGCTGTACCACCTGCCCGCTATGCCGAGCCCGTGGGAGTTCGAGGCGATCGCCGAGGTGTGGCGACCGTGGCGCACTTGGGCAACGGTGCTGCTACGCGCGGCAGGGCCACGGGTCCTGGCACGTTCAGGACACTCCTGAAACGGGTCGCCCGCGCCGAGACACTCAGAGTGCTCAGGCAGACGAGCCGTGCGTCATGACGGCTGGTTTCAGCCTGCTCCT
>JAYUEA010000402.1:0-3942 GCA_043739465.1 Propionibacteriaceae bacterium | reverse complement strand
TGGGGCTCGCCCTAGAGCGCAACTTCGGCGGTTGTACTCCACCGATGGGCTTTCTGAGCCTGAATCGAATGCTCACTCACCGGCATGACCGGGCCTTCGGGCCCGCGTGACAGGAGCAGACCGGCAACGCGATCCGCCCACGCCCTGTCGATGCGACAGATCCGGGGCGCGACAGTACGTTGTCCTGGTGCGTCTCGTCATCGCTCGTTGCCAGGTCGACTACGCCGGCAAGCTCACCGCCCATCTGCCGATGGCGCCACGTCTGCTGGTCGTCAAGGCGGATGGCTCGGTGTCCGTCCACGCCGACGACAAGGCGTACAAGCCTCTGAACTGGATGAGCGCGCCCTGCACTCTGAGGATCCGCGAGGCGCCCCAGGACCTGGCTGCGACGACGACCGACCTCGACGCCTCTCTCCATGAGGTCTGGGAGGTGCGCAACACGTCCGGCGACACGCTGCAGATCGCGATCGCCGAGATCCTCCACGACTCGAACCACGACCTGGGCGTCGACCCGGGCCTGCAGAAGGACGGCGTCGAGAAGCACCTGCAGGCCCTGCTCGCCGAGAACCCGTCAGCGCTGGGCGCGGGATGGACGCTGGTGCAGCGCGAGTACTACACGCCGATCGGTCCCGTCGACCTCCTGTGCCGCGACGCCGATGGCGGCTACGTGGCCATCGAAGTGAAGCGGCGCGGCGAGATCGACGGGGTCGAGCAGCTGACCCGCTACCTCGAGCTGATGCGCCGCGAGCAGCGGTTCGCGTCATTGTCGGGCGTGCTCGCCGCGCAACAGGTGAAGCCACAGGCGCGCGTGCTCGCGGCCGACCGCGGCATCGGCGTGATCACGGTCGACTACGACGCTCTGCGCGGCCTCGACAACAGCGGCGACCGCCTGTTCTGAGCTACCGCGCGTCGAGCGTCGGGCGTACGACCTCGCGATAGAGCAGCAACAGCGTGGCAGCGATCGGTACTGCCATGACCGCTCCGGTGATGCCGAGAGACGTACCACCCGCGAGCGCTGCGACGACCACCAGAGCACCGGGCACCTTGACCGCTCGAGCCATGAGGCGCGGCTGGGTGAAGTAGCTGTCGACCTGCTGGTAGAGGATGCAGAACACCAGGCAGGCGATGCCGGTGCCGATGCTCTGCGAGAAGCCGACGAGGCTGACGACGACGATGTTCGTGATGCCGCCGATGAGCGGGATGTACGTGAGGAGCGCGACCATGAAGGCCAGCGCCAGCGCGTACTGGCCCAGGCCGACCACGATGAGGAACACGAAGAACACGACGCCGGCGATCATCACGTCGATCGTCATGCCGGTTACGTATCCGCCGACGCTCTCGAAGACCTCGTCGGCCAGGAACTTGGCCCGCTCGCGGCGGGAGCCCGGAGACAGCGCGTAGATCGTGCTCTTGATCTGGGGGAGGCTGGCGAGGAAGTACGCGGTCAGCACCACGGTCACGATCACCGAGAAGACGGCGTTCACGACGACCTTGCCGGCACCCAGCAAACCGGTCCACAGCGTGTTGATGAGGTTGCCGCTCGACAGGGCGTCCTGGATGCGCGAGATGAAGTGGTACTGCGCGTCAAGGCTCGCGAGCTGCGCGTTGTCCCTCAGCGACTGCACGTACAGGGGCGCGTTCTTGTAGAGCAGGGCGCCCTGGGAGCTCACAACGGGCAGCAACGCGGTGGCGGCGAGCCCCACGACGAGCAGCACCCCGACCATCACGAGGAAGACCGCCACGCCGCGAGGCACCCGGCGCCGGGTCAGCCACTCGACCATCGGGTTGAGGCCGAGCGCTATGAACAGGCTCAGGACGATGATGATGATGATCGACTGGAGCGTGTTGAGCGCGCCCCACAGCCCCATCGCGACCAGGGCGCCCACGGTGGCGAAGAAGCCGATCGCGAACGGCTGGCGCAGCGAGATCTCCGTAGTGATCGTCGCCGGGGCGGGCGGCGGCGGCGGCGCCGTCACGTACAGGTTGGTCGGGCCAGCTGCAGGACGGCGCGTCGTGATCCGGCGCAGCAGTTTCAGCGCCCCCCGCACCTGCGGCTCCGGTGGCGGCGTGACGAGGATCGGCTGAGGCTCGGGCGCGGGGGCTGCGGCATTCAGCGTCTCGTCGAGGGTGACCGCGCCGGCCTCGTCGGGCGCCGGCTCGGCTGTCGTGTCATGGGTCACTGGTCGTCTCTCTCACGGATCACGGTCTGCACGGTGTCCTCGTCGCCTGCGTCGTCTGTCTCGGCGGGCGTCGTCTCGGCGGCGGGCGTCTGCGTGGTACGGGCCTTGCGCATGCTCGACTTCGGTTCGGACTGCTCGGCGTCGGCCTCGACTGGATCGGGCAACGCCTCGTCGGTCGGGTACAAGGCGGCGGGCCACTCTGCCTGCGCGTCCTGTCCCACGGCAGCGGCCTGTCGCCCGATGCCCACGAGCTCGCCCAGCTGGGTCTGGATCGCCTTCTTCTGGTAGGCCAGGGCCGCGATCTCTGCGACCAGCTGGTCCTTGCGTCGCTCGGCCTCGGCGTCGAGTCGGGCCCGCAGCTGTGCCCCGGCGGCACGCGTCGCGGACAGGTGCTGCTCCGCCTCCCGCACGGCCTGGATACGTACGCCCTCCGCGTCCTGCCCTGCCGCCACCCGGATCTGAGCTGCGGCATCGCTCTCGTCGGCCAGAAGCTTGGTCGCCGTCTGGTGCTGGGCAGTGGCGTCGGCCAGCACCTGGGCTGCATGCGCGTGGGCAGTGGCGGCGGCGGTCTTCGCCTCCTGGAGGAAGCGAGCGGCCTCGACTTCGGCAGCGGCGACGATGGACGCCGCCTGCTGGTTGGCTTGTCGGACGACGGCCTCGCTGTGCCGGGCGCCTGAGGCGACGCCCTGGCTGGCCTCGTGACGTGCGGCGGCGAGGGTGGCCCGGAGCTCCTCGGTCTGCTTGTCGCGGAGGCGGCGGAGGTTCGCCATCGCGGTGGCGCGGAGGTCGTCGGCCTCCTGCTGCCCGCCGGCGCGCAGCTCCTCGCCGTCACGTCGTGCGGTCTCGCGGATCGACTGCGCCTCGACCTGCGCCTCCGTGGTGAGCTGCTCCGAGTGGGACTCAGCGGAGTTCAGCAGCACGGCGGCGTGCCCGCTGAGTCGTGTGAGGTCTGTAGCGGTGGCCTGGGACCTCACGAGCTCGTTCTCGGTGGTCTGCTCGCGAGCCTGTCTGCGCAGCTCGACGACCTGCCGCTCAAGCTGCCGTACGTATGCGTCCACCGCTTGCTTGTCGTAACCGAGGACGGCGTTCGGAAATCCTCCGACGGCTGTCGCTCTCTCGTCGAAGAGGGTGAGTCCGGGAACCTCGTCATCCTCGGTCATAAGGCAGCTCCTCGTGCCGGGCGGGTGGGAACACTGTGAAGGCTACCCTGTCAGCGCTCCGCCGCCCGCCTTTCAGCCGAGTGAGGAGGTCAGTGACCCGCTGCGGGCTCCACGAGCTCCAGGAGAATGCCGCCGGTGTCCTTCGGGTGGCAGAACTGGATGCGCGAGCCGCCTGTACCGATCTTCGGCTCGGGGTAGAGCAGCCGGACGCCGCCTTCGCGCAGCGCCACGGAGACGGCGTCGAGGTCGGCCACGCGGTAGGCGAGCTGCTGGATGCCCTGGCCGTTCTTGGCGATGAACTTGGCGATGGTCGACTCTTCGTTCAGGGGAGCGAGCAGCTGGATCTGGGCGTTCTCGACACCCTGGGCGCCCGTGCCGAGCATGGCCTCTTCGACACCCTGCTCGACGTTGGTCTCGCGGTGGAGCACGCGCCAACCGAGCACCTCGGTGTGGAACTTGATGGCCTCATCCAGGTTGGGAACCGCGAGGCCGACATGGTCGATGCATACAAAGAGGTCGGTGTTCATGACGCTCAGCGTGCCACACGGGCACCTCGAGGCGACCAGTGGGGTCAGTGGCCGACACGCGCAGGATGTGCGCTC
>JAYUEA010000401.1:0-3976 GCA_043739465.1 Propionibacteriaceae bacterium | reverse complement strand
CGAGGCTGACGCCGGGTACAGAGTCGCGTACCGCGAAGCTCAGGATGGCGCCAACCACCAGCAGGCCGATGCCCGTACCGATTCCCCAACCCATGATGTTCTCCTCTCGTTCAGTTGCCGGACAAATACCCCGACACCCCCCTGCCAAACCCGAAGTCATGGCCACGTGCGACGAGGTACTCGCAGTGCCTGCCACGCGCCCTGGATGGGGCGGCAGTTTCCGACCATGACCGACGAGCGTCCCGTGAGTGCTCTGGCTCCCTTCCAGAGCCGCATCTTCGCCCTGCTCTGGGCCGGAGTGGTGCTCTCGAGCATCGGTTCTTGGGCCCAGACCGTCGGAGCGCAGTGGCTGTTCATCAACGACCCGAACGCGGCGACGATCATCTCGCTCGTACAGACGGCGACCGCTCTACCGATGGTGCTGTTCGCCCTTGTCGCAGGGGTTCTGGCCACGCGACAGGGTCGACTCGGGTTGCGCTCTGGCAGGACGTGGCCCAGGTGACGGTACGTGCGACGTCGGCTCGTGGCCTCCCGACCGTCGCCGTCGAATGGACAGGCAACGCGGATGAGCACACGGTCGCGGACCTGGGCGACACCGTCGAGGGGATCAACGTCTACCGCGCCATCCGCGACCGCGCGCCCGCCACCACGGAGGTCAGCGTCGTGCCCACGAGGTCGTTCGGCCTCGAGTGAGCCCGTCGCCCAGTCGAGAGGCCAGTTCGTGTGGCGACACGCCGACTCGACCGGGCGTGTCGTGGCCCCTCGACTGGCCCTCGGTCGCCAGCAACGACGAACGCGCCCGGCCCCGAGACAGGACCGGGCGCGTCTCGTACCTGACCTCAGCGAGCGGCGGAGCCCTCGACGTAGTCGGTGTCGGAGGTCTTGACCCAGCTCATGAGCTTGCGGAGCTCGCGGCCGGTGGCCTCGATCGGGTGCGACTCGGCCGCCGCACGGTAGGCGTTGAACTCGGGCGCGCCCGCGTCCTGGTCGTCGATGAAGTGCTGGGCGAAGGCGCCGGACTGGATGTCGGCGAGGACCTCCTTCATGCGCGCCTTGACCGACGCGTCGATGATCCGCGGGCCAGACACGTAGTCGCCGAACTCGGCGGTGTCGGAGATCGACCAGCGCTGCTTGGCGATGCCACCCTCGTACATCAGGTCGACGATGAGCTTGAGCTCGTGAAGGCACTCGAAGTACGCGACCTCGGGCTGGTAGCCCGCCTCGGTGAGCGTCTCGAAGCCGGCCATGATCAGCGCCGACGCGCCGCCGCACAGGACCGACTGCTCGCCGAAGAGGTCAGTCTCGGTCTCCTCGGTGAACGTCGTCTTGATGCCGCCGGCGCGCAGGCCACCGATGGCCTTGGCGTACGACAGCGTCAGCGGCCAAGCGTTGCCCGTGGCGTCGTTCTCGACGGCCACGATGACCGGCACGCCACGACCCGCGGCGTACTCGCGACGGACCAGGTGGCCCGGGCCCTTGGGGGCGACCATGCAGACGTCGACACCCTCCGGCGCCTGGATGTAGCCGAAGCGGATGTTGAAGCCGTGCGCGAAGAACAGCGCGTCCCCGGGGACCAGGTGCGGCGCGATCTCCTCGGCGTACAGCTTCCGCTGGTGCTGGTCA
The DNA here is from genome assembly GCA_043739465.1 of Propionibacteriaceae bacterium. Lineage (GTDB taxonomy): Bacteria > Actinomycetota > Actinomycetes > Propionibacteriales > Propionibacteriaceae > Fen-668. The sequence goes on along the minus strand of JAYUEA010000401.1, from coordinate 2,353 downwards.
GGGGCCAGGATCATGATGAGGTCGGCCTCTTCGACGGCCTCAGCCACCGTCACGACGCGCAGGCCTTCCGCCTCGGCTTTCGCCCGGGACGGCGAACCCTCCCTGAGGCCGACGCGGACGTCGACCCCGGAGTCGCGCAGGCTCAGCGCGTGGGCGTGGCCCTGCGAGCCGTAGCCGATGACGGCGACCGATCGGTCCTGGATGATCGAGAGGTCGGCGTCGTCGTCGTAGAACATCGTTGCTGCCATGAAAGCACTTTCTCCTTGATGAGTTACGTGCGCGCTAGTGGGGCGTTACCTTGATTCGTTTCCGGTTGGCGTGGTCCTGGTGCGTGCATCGCAAGGCGCCGGAGCGGAACCATACCGGGTCGTCTGGTGAGCTTCGGCAACGCCGCGAGGTGCGTGCCAGGGGCGAACCAAGCGTCAACGAATCAAGATAACGCGACACTAGCGCTCGGACTTGGGGGTCTTGTCGTACCGGCTGCGGTCGGTGATCGCGCGGGTGCCGCGACCGAGGGCCACAGAACCGGACTGGACCAGTTCCCGGATACCGTACGGCTCCAGCAGCTCCAAGAGGGCCTGGATCTTGCCGAGACCACCGGTTGCCTCGACGACCAGGGTCTCCGGGGCGACGTCCACGATCCGACCGCGGAACATCTCGGCGATCTCCAGAACCTGGCTGCGCGTACGGGCGTCGGCGCGGACCTTGACCAGGATGAGCTCGCGACGCACCGCTTCGTCGTCGTCGAACTCAAGGATCCGGATCACCTCGACCAGCTTGTTGAGCTGCTTGGTGATCTGCTCAAGGACGCCCTTGGACTCCACCTCGAGGACGAGCGTGACGCGGCTCAGCTCGTGGTTCTCGGTCGGCCCGACGGCCAGGGACTCGATGTTGAACCCCCGCCGCGCGAACAGACCCGAGATCCGGGCCAGCACACCGGGCTGGTTCTGCACCAGCACCGACAGCGTGTGGAACGCGCTCACAGCTCCTCCTCATCCCATGCGGGCGCCAGATCCTTGGCGTACCTGATGTCGTCGTTGGACGTGCCTGCAGCAACCATCGGAAAGACCATCGCGTCCTTGTGGACGACGAAGTCGACCACGACCGGGCGGTCGTTGATCTCGAGCGCCTGGTTGATGACCATGTCGACCTCGGCGGGGGTCTCCGCCCGGAGCCCGACACACCCCATCGCCTCAGCGAGCTTCACGAAGTCGGGCAGCCGGGCCGTGTTCAGGTCGGTGTTGGAGTAGCGACCCTCGTAGAACAGGGTCTGCCACTGCCTCACCATGCCGAGCACGCCGTTGTTGATGATCGCGATCTTGATCGGGATGTTGTTCAGCGCGCACGTGACGAGCTCCTGGTTCGTCATCTGGAAGCAGCCGTCACCGTCGATCCCCCAGACGACCATGTCCGGTCGGCCGACCTTGGCACCCATCGCGGCCGGCACGCAGTATCCCATGGTGCCGGCACCGCCGGACGTCAGCCACTTGTGCGGCTGCTCGTGCGGCAGGAAGTGGGCAGCCCACATCTGGTGCTGCCCGACGCCGGTCGCGAAGATCGTGTCCGGGCCGCTCAGCTCGCCGATGCGCTTGATGACCTCCTGCGGCAGCAGGTAGTCGTCGCTCGGGTCGCCGGTGTCGGTCGGATAACGCTCCTGCAGGCCCTGCAGGTACGAGACCCACGGGGTCAGGTCCTGCATCGAGGAGCTGTCGACGAGCTTGCCGAGCTCGGCGAGCATCAGCTTCGCGTCGCCCACGATCGGCAGGTCGGCCTCGCGGTTCTTGCCGATCTCCGCAGGGTCGATGTCGCAGTGGATGACTTTGGCGTTGGGCGCGAACGAGTCGAGCTGGCCCGTCACCCGGTCGTCGAACCGCATGCCGATGGCGATGAACAGGTCGCAGCGCTGCAGCGCTCCCACGGCCGCCACTGCACCGTGCATACCGGGCATGCCCATGTTGAGCGGGTGGGAGTCAGGGAAGACACCCCGCGCCATGAGTGTGGTCACCACCGGGATGCCGGTCTTGGCGACCACGTCGGCGAGCTCCGCCGACGCGCCGGCCTTGCTCACGCCGCCGCCGATGACGAGCACCGGGCGCTGGGCCTCGGCGATCATCTTCGCCGCCTGCTGCACCTGCCGCACGTGCGGGCGGATGGTCGGCCGGTAGCCCGGCAGGTCGACCTCGCCGGTCCACGAGAACTCCGTCGTCTTCTGCAGGGCGTCCTTGCTGATGTCGACCAGCACCGGACCGGGACGGCCCGTGCCGGCGATCTCGAACGCGGCCGCTATCGCCGACGCGATGTCCTCCGCCTTGGTCACGAGGAAGTTGTGCTTGGTGATCGGGAACGTGATGCC